>NZ_JBOHCV010000442.1:0-25342 GCF_050698815.1 Streptomyces sp. | reverse complement strand
GCATGCATCCAGCTGGCGGCCCCGCCGGTCGCCGTTGCCCGCCGCCACGCCGGTGGCCACGCCGTCGGCGATCAGCCGCTTGACTGCCGCGTCGACCGTGGAGTTCGCACCGCCGCCGAGCGACATGTTCGCGACGGCGGGCTTGACCGCGTTCTGGGTGACCCAGTCGATGCCGGCGACGACCTGCTCGGTGGTGCCGGAGCCCTGGTCGTCCAGCACCCGGACGGCGACGATCTTGGCCTTCTTCGCGACACCGTGGTCGGTGCCGGCGATGGTCCCGGCGACGTGCGTGCCGTGGCCCTGGCCGTCGTCCGCGCTGTCGTCACCGTCGACGGCGTCGAAACCGTGCGAGGCGCGGTCGCCGAAGTCCTTGTGCGTGATGCGGACTCCGGTGTCGATGACGAACGCCGTGACACCCTCACCGGCACTGTCGGGGAAGGTGTACTTCTTGTCGCCCTCGGTCTTCTCCTGGTCGATGCGGTCCAGGCCCCACGACGGCGGGTTGTCCTGGGTCGCGCTCGCCTTGAAGGTGTGGTTCTGCACCACCTTGTCGACCTTGGAGTCGGCGGCCAGCTCCCTGGCCTCCTGCGCGCTGAGGCCGTTGGCGGAGAAGCCGTTGAGCGCGGCCTTGTAGGAGCGCTTGAGCTTTCCGCCATACTCCTTGGCGAGCTCCTCGCCGTCGCCGGCCGCCGTGATGCGGTTCTCGCTCGTGCCGCTCTTCAGCATGACGATGTAGCTGCCGTCGACCGCGCCCTTGGCGTTGGTGCCGTAGACGGTGCCCTCGGCGGGGGCCGCACCGGCGGGCATCGTCAGCAGGGTGGCCGCACCGATCACCGCGGCCGCGACGCCGGTCGCCAGGGTGATCCGGCGCCGTTTCGCCGACTTCGCCGATCTGCTGGGTGTGTTGAGTGCCATGACGAGGGGTCCTCCTCGTGAGGGTGGGGGGTTCTCATGTCACTGTGCGCACCCGGTTACTTCTCGGTAATGATCCGCTCCCGGGTGACTCGAAACACTGTCTGATCGACCGGCTCAGCTCAAGCACTCTGAGCCGTTGTGACATACGCAACGCCCCATCGGCACGGCAAAGCCCCCTGAACCGCCTCAAGTTGACAAGATCGCTTCGTCGGCGCGGCCGGCTCCTTGACGGCTCGGACATCAAGTCCGTCGGCTCCGGGCGTCTCAGCTCGTCAGCTCGATCAGTCGCTGCAGCGTCCGCCAGTTACGCCCTGTCATCGTCACGGAGGGCCGCAACGCGCCCAGCGCGGCGGGGAGTTTGCTGCGGCCCATGCCCTCCGGGAAGTAGCAGTAGACGACATCGCCGATGTGCCGGAAGGTGTCGGGCTCGAAGGCCGCCGCGTCGACGGAGCCGAAGTACCCCGGATCCGGTGTGCGTTCGAGGAAAAGCACCAGCAGCTTGGCCGGGTCCAGTTCGGCCGCCGGGTAGGGGCAGGCGGCGGCGATGGCACGCAGCTCCTGTGCCGTACGCACCACACAGCGCACCTCGAAGCCGAAGTGCCCGGCGATGGCCTCTTCCAGCCGGGCTCCGACGCCGGCCTCGTCCGTGCTGAACACCGCGTTGCCGCTCTGCACATAGGTACGGACACCGGTCCATCCCAGATCCGTCATGAGTTGCCTCAACTCGGCCATCGGGACCTTCTTGTGGCCCCCCACGTTGATCCCCCGCAGCAGCGCCGCATACGTCGTCATACGCCGCAGCTTAGAAGAGCCCCCGCGCGGGACCGGGAGACGTGTTCAGGACACCTGGCGCGAGTCACTCCAGGCGGTCTCGAACTCCTCGCGGTAGGTCTCGAAGAGGCTATGCACTCCGTCCTGCGGCCGGCCACGATCGGCACGCCGCTGGACCAGGTCGCGTCCGCCGCCGCGCAGCACCAGCACCGGTGCCTCCATGCCCCGGACCCGGCGCAGATACGACTGGACGACGGCGAGGCCGTCGGCGCCGTCCCCGTCGACCAGGTAGGCGGAGAAGCGGGGCGTCTCGTCGAAGACGTGGATCTCGAAGGCGGCGGTGTCCCGCAGCCTGGCCCGTACCCGGCGCATGTGCAGGATGTTCGTCTCGACGGTCCGGCTCAACTCACCCTTCTTGAGACCCAGTTCCCGCTCCCGGCGGCGCACCGCGCTGCTCGCGGGATTGAGGAAGAGCAGCCGTACGCGGCACCCGGACCCGGCCAGCCTCATCAGCCGGGCGCCCGAGTAGTTCTGCACCAGGAGGTTCAGGCCTATCCCGATGGCGTCCAGCCGCCGGGCCCCGCCGAAGAGGTCCTCGGCGGGCAGCTGGCGCTGCAGCCGGACCCGGTCGGAGTGGACGCCGACCACATCCGCGAAGCGCTCACCGACCAGGTCCTCCACGGCGTCGACCCGCAGCCGGTGTGCGGAGGGCGCCTGACCGCCGGAGGCGCCCAGCAGCTCCAGCAGCCGGGCGCACATCCGCTCCGCCTGCGCGAGCACGGTCTCGGAGAGCGCGCGGTTACGAGCGACGGCGCTGCGCGCCACCTCCAGCTCGTCCAGGGCGAGTTCGACCTCGCGGCGCTCCTCGAACCAGGGCTCGAAACAGGGCCAGTGCTGCACCATCAGCTCGCGCAGCTGGGGCAGGGTGAGGAAGGAGAGGACGTTGTCGTCGGCGGGGTCCAGCAAGTAGCCCTTGCGACGGCTCACCTCCCGTACGGCCACCGCCCGCTGCACCCACTCCTGCCCGGCCGGCCCCGCGGCGGCGATGACCCACTCGGAACCGTGCACCGGCTCGTAGATGGGGCGCAGCACGGCGGCGACGACGGCGCGCAGCCGCTGCTCGACGAGGTTCAGCCAGACGTAGGCGCGTCCGGCGCGCCGTGCCCGCGTGCGCACTTCGGCCCAGGCGTCCACATCCCAGTCGAGGTCCGCGCCGATCTCCATGGGGCGCGCCAAGGAGACCGCTCCCGCGGGAACGTCGGTGGCCTCCCCGCCATCGTCGTCACCGCTGTCACCTGGGGGGAGTTCACGTCCTCCCGCACCCACCCGCGCACCGCCTTCCGGATCTTGTCGAGCGATCAAGGAAGGGTACTGCGGCCCCACAGGTGCCGCAGCCGGAACCCCCCACAGCGCGCCTCGCCCGGACCGGCTCCCGTACGTCCGTACGGGGGAAGCCGGCCCGCAGGTGCGTCCTGGAGGCGGCGGCCGGGCGAGGATTGGCCGGTGCAGCAGTCAGCGGGCGACAGCGACAGGAAGAGACCACCGCATGCAGGTCTGGCCGGGAGCGGCGTATCCCCTCGGTGCCACCTACGACGGCGCCGGGACGAACTTCGCGCTCTTCTCCGAGGCCGCCGACCGCGTCGAGCTGTGTCTGCTGCACGATGACGGCTCGCAGACGGCGGTCGAGCTGCGCGAGTCGGACGCCTTCGTGCGGCACGCGTATCTGCCGGGGGTGATGCCGGGCCAGCGGTACGGCTTTCGGGTCCACGGCCCGTACGCCCCCGGGCGGGGGCGGCGCTGCAACAGCGCGAAGCTGCTGCTCGACCCGTACGCCAAGGCGATGAGTGGGCGCGTCGACTGGCACGAGGCCGTCTACGGCTACCGGTTCGGCGTCCCGGAGGAGCGCAACGACCTCGACTCCGCCCCGCACACGATGGCGTCCGTGGTGGTCAATCCGTACTTCGACTGGGGCGACGACCGTCCGCCGCGGACCGAATACCACCGCACCGTGCTCTACGAGGCGCACGTCAAGGGCCTGACGATGCTGCACCCCGCGCTGCCGGAGGAGCTGCGCGGCACGTACGCGGGTCTGGCACACCCGGCCGTCATCGAGCACCTCTCGGCGCTGGGGGTGACCGCACTGGAGCTGATGCCGGTGCACCAGTCGGTCACCGACCACCGGCTGGCCGACGAGGGGCTGGTGAACTACTGGGGCTACAACACCATCGGCTTCTTCGCCCCGCACAGCTCCTACGCCTCCTGGGGCGACCGCGGCCAGCAGGTGCTGGAGTTCAAGCACGCCGTGCGCGCCCTGCACGAGGCCGGGATCGAGGTCATCCTCGACGTCGTCTACAACCACACCGCGGAAGGCAACCACCTCGGTCCCACGCTCTCCTTCCGGGGGCTCGACAATGTCTCGTATTACCGGTTGACCGACGATCCGCGCTACTACATGGATACGACGGGCACGGGTAATTCACTGTTGATGCGCAGCCCCCACGTCCTGCAGCTCATCATGGACTCGCTGCGCTACTGGGTGACCGAGATGCATGTGGACGGCTTCCGCTTCGATCTGGCGGCCACGCTGGCCCGGCAGTTCCACGAGGTGGACCGGCTCTCCTCCTTCTTCGACCTGGTGCAGCAGGATCCGGTGGTCAGCCAGGTGAAGCTGATCGCCGAGCCGTGGGACCTGGGTGAAGGCGGCTACCAGGTCGGCAACTTCCCGCCTCTGTGGACCGAGTGGAACGGCCGCTACCGGGACACCGTGCGGGATCTGTGGCGCGGCGAGCCGCGCACACTCGCGGAGTTCGGATCCCGGCTGACCGGGTCCTCCGACCTGTACCAGCACGACGGCCGGCGCCCGCTGGCCTCCGTCAACTTCGTCACGTGCCACGACGGATTCACCCTGCACGACCTGGTCAGCTACGAGCACAAGCGCAACGAGGCCAACGGCGAGGGCAACCGGGACGGCGAGAGCCGCAACCGGTCGTGGAACTGCGGCAGCGAGGGCGTCACCGGCGACCCGGAGGTGCTCGCGCTGAGACGGCGCCAGATGCGCAACCTCACCGCGACGCTGATGCTGTCGCAGGGCGTGCCGATGCTCAGTCACGGCGACGAGTTCGCCCGTACCCAGCACGGCAACAACAACGCCTACTGCCAGGACAGCGAGCTGTCCTGGGTGCACTGGCCGGACGGCGGGACGGGCGCGGGTAGCGCGGGAGAGGCCGACCCGGCGCATGCCATGTGCGCCTTCGTCAGTGAGATGGCCCGCCTCCGGCGCGCGCATCCGGTCTTCCGGCGCCGGCGCTTCTTCAACGGGCGGCGCCGCTGTGCCGACGCCCAGGACGAACTGCCCGACATCGCCTGGTGCACACCCGAGGGCGATGACATGGCACAGCGGGACTGGCAGGCCGGGCAGCCGAATTCACTGACCGTCTTCCTCAACGGCAGCGCCATCTCCGAACCCGGCCCACGCGGCGAGCCGGTCGGCGACGATTCCTTCCTGCTGCTGTTCAACGCACACCACCAGGCACTGGACTTCGTCATCCCGGCCGGCCTGGGGCGGCAGTGGCACCTGGTCGTGGACACCGCGCTGGAGCAGCCGCCCTCGGCTCTCGAGGGCCGGAAGGTGCAGGCGGGCGACCGGATCACGCTGACCGACCACAGCCTGGTGGTGCTGCGGCGCCCCGCGTGAGAGCCGACGGCCGCGGATCAGGCGTGCGGTGGCGGTGGCGGTGGCGTAGTGCGGGGCAGCGCCAGCCGGAAACCGATCTGACCGAACCGCACCACGTCGCCCGGACGCACGCCCGTCGACCCGGTCACCCGGCTGCCGTTGACCCACGTCCCGTTGCTGGAACCGAGGTCGCGCAGCTTCCACCCGTCCCCCGTGCTGCGCAGCTGGGCGTGCGACCGGGAGACCGTGTAGTGGCTGAGCCGCAGCATCGAGCCGGGGGCGCGGCCGATCGAGTACGGGTACGGCGCGGACGTCGGCAGCAGCAGCTCCGGCAGCCGCTCGGACTGCCATGCCTTGCGCATGGCTCCGGGGAACGCCGAGAGGCGGGCCACCACCGAGACGAACCACCGGCCGCGGGGCCGCCGCGCGGGCAGGTCGTGCAGGACGGCGTACAGCTCCCCGTGCCACTGCGCGTGCAGGACGGCGTCCGTCCGGTGCAGGAACGTCTCCTGTGATATCCGTCCCTGAGCGGCTCCCTCGCGCAGCACCTCGAGCGCACGCTCCCGGTCCGCGTCCGACAGGCGCGGCGGGTAGGCGCCGGACTCGAGAGAGGTCATGACAGCATTCTCAGGACGGCAAAACCCCCTGTCCAGGCCGGGCGTCGGGCAGTAGCCGAACCAGGACATCCGGAAAAGCGCGTGCACGCCTGCCGACAGCGGGTTAGATTTCCCCCACGCCCATACAGCGGAGAGGAGGCGAGAGCCATGCGCACGTTCGACGTCACGCGCTCCCGCCCCGTCCACAGGGCGTCACCCCAGTACTGACCGGGAGCGCACCAGCCTTCCGGAAGGACCTTCACCATGACCACCGATCTGGTCATCCGCGCGCTCGGCGAATCCGAAGCGCGCTCCGTGTTCACCTCGCTCCCCGATCCCGGGCTGGTCGGACGGCCGTTGCTCGGCCGCCCGTACGCGACCCTCGGCGAGGGTGGCGAGTACCGCCCCGAATGGACCTGGGTCGCGCTGCGCGACGGCCAGGTCGTCGCCCGCGCCGCCTTCTGGGCGGGCCCCGAGGACGAAAAGCCGGTCATCCTGGACTGGTTCGACTTCGCCCCCGGTGAACGTGAGGCGGGCGTACGGCTGTTGCGCGAGACGCCGCTGCGGGCGGAGTTCGAGCTCGTGCTGCCGCCGGACTGGCGCACGAACGCCGCGGTACGGGCGGCGGCCGAGGCCCGGATCGACGCGGCGGCGACGGCCGGTTACCGTCCGCTCGTCGAACGCTTCCGCTACCTGTGGACCACGGAGTGCGGCGTGCCCGAGCACCCGCACCGGCTCGTCTTCCGGCCGGAACCGGACGACGAGGTGTTCCTGGACGTGCTGCGAGACCTTCAGCACGGCACCCTCGACGCACACGCGCGGCAGGCCGTCGCGGCGGCCGGGAGCACCGACGAGGGGATCGAGCGGGCCGCACGGGAGGATTTGGAGCACTTCCGCTGGCTGGCCTCGCCACGCGAGTGGTGGCGGCTGGCGCACACCCCGGACGGGGCGCTGGTCGGTCTGCACGTGCCGGGCAGGATCCCCAGCGGCTCGGCGGTCGGCTTCATCGGGGTGGTGCCCGGGCAGCGCGGGAACGGCTACGCCTACGACCTGCTCGCCGCCTGCACCCGCCAACTCGTCGATGAGGGCGCGCAGTCCATCGCCGCGTCGACGGACCTGGGCAACGCCCCGATGGCCGCCGCGTTCGCCAAGGCGGGCTACCCCATCGTGCAGCACCGCTACTGCATGACGCCGGAACCAGGCACACCAGGCTGAGTGCGGCGCCCTGGCGGGTTCAGCCCGCCAGGGCCAGCCGGACGCCGAGCACGAGCAGCACTCCGCCCGAGATCTGTTCCAGCCTGCGGCGTACGCCGGCCCGGGCGAGCACGTGCCGCAGCCGTCCGACGAACCACACATACATGCCGTAGTACCCCACCTCGAAGACCGCCCAGGCGGCGGCCAGCGTCACCATCAGCGGCAACTGCGGCGCGCCCGCCGGCACGAACTGGGGGAGGAAGGACATCGCGAAGAGGGCGGCCTTGGGGTTGGCGAGGTTGAGCAGCAGCCCGGAGCGGTACGAGCGCCATCCCGGTTCCCGGTGCGTGCCCGCCTCCGTGCCCGCATCATCGCCCGCCTCCGTGCCCGCCCCCAGGGCCGGTTCGAGGCCGCCGCCGCGCCGGGCCGAGCGGATGGCCTGCACACCGAAGACGATCAGCACCGCCGCTCCACCGAACCGCAGCACCTCGTAGGCGACCTGCGAAGCCGCAACCAGCGCGGTCAGCCCGAAAGCCGCCACCAGACCCCAGATGAAGACACCCGTCTCGTTGCCGAGGACCGTCATCAGCCCGGCACGGCGGCTGCGCAGCGAATTGCGGATGATCAGCACCGTGCTCGGGCCGGGCGACGCGGCGACCAGCAGACAGGCGCCGAGAAAGGGCAGCAGGGTTCCGAACATGTGCGCCATCCTCCGGCCTCCCCCTCCCCCGGCGCCAACTGTTTTCGTCCTGGGCGGCGTCAGCAGGCGGCGACGCTTCCCCGGTTCCTGCCCGGCAGGAACGCGGCGATCAGCAGTCCGGTGAGAGCGGCGCCGGCCGCGAAGAGGAACGAGGTGCGGAAGCCGTCCAGATCGGGCACGGCAGTGCCACCCAGCGGGCTGGTCATCCGTGCCAGGACGACTCCGATGACGGCGCTGGAGCCGGAGGTGCCGATCGAACGCATCAGGGTGTTCAGGCCGTTCGCGGCGCCGGACTCGGAGGGTGGTACGGCGCCGATGATCAGCGCGGGCATCGCCGAGTAGGCGATGCCGATGCCGACACCGATGAGGACGGTGGTGAGCACGACCTGCCACACGGCGCCCATCAGGGCCGTACCCGAGAGGTAGGCCACCGCGAGGATCACCAGGCCGGACATCAGCGAGACCTTCGGGCCGCGGGCGGCCGAGATGCGGGCCGACAGCGACGAGACCAGCATCATCGAGACGCCCATGGGCGCCACGCACATCCCGGCGACGACCATCGACTGTCCGAGCCCGTAGCCGGTCGAGCGGGGCAGCTGCAGCAGTTGGGGCAGCACCAGGACGCACACGTAGAAGGCCAGACCGACCGTGATCGAGGCGAGGTTGGTCAGCAGCACCTGACGGCGGGCACTGGTACGCAGATCGACCAGCGGGTCGGCGATGCGCAGTTCCATCCACCCCCACAGCAGGAAGACCAGCAGGGCGGCGGCGAACAGACCCAGGGTGGTCCCGCTGCTCCAGCCCCAGTCACCGCCCTTGGATATCGCCGTCAGCAGAGCGACCAGGCCGGCGGACAGGCCGAGCGCCCCGAGAACGTCGAAACCTCCCCGGGCACGCAGCGCGGATTCCGGCACCAGCACCGCCACCAGCAGCATGGCGAGCGCGCCGAGCCCGGCCGAGCCGAAGAACAGCGCGTGCCAGTCGGTGTGTTGTGCCGTGAACGCGGCGAGCGGCATGCCGAGCGCGCCGCCGACGCCGAGGGAGGAGCTCATGTACGCCATCGCCGAACCGAGCCGGTCCGGCGGCAGTTCGTCCCGAAGGATGCTGATGCCCAGCGGAATCGCACCCATCCCGAAGCCCTGCAGGGCACGTCCGGCGACCATGGGTACGAGCGACGAGGTGAAGCCGCAGACCAGCGAGCCCAGCACCATCAGCCCGAGGCTGACGAGGATGAAGCGGCGCTTGCCGTAGAGGTCGCCGAGGCGCCCCATGACCGGTGTGGCGACCGCCCCGCACAGCAGCGTCGCGGTGATCACCCAGGCGGCGTCGGAGGTGGTGGTGCCCAACAGCGCGGGCAGCCGGGCCACTACGGGCACCAGCAGCGACTGCATGACCGCGACGGAGATCCCCGCGAAGGCGAGCACCGGCACAACTCCCCGCCGGATGCCCGCTGCCCCGCTTCCCGGTGCCTCCGCCGGCAGCGGGTTCCCCGGGCCCTTCTCGGCGGCCGGGCGGGGGGCGCGGGCATGAGCCTGGGTCATACGGATGGCCTCCGGGAGGGGAGCGTCGAGTTCGTGCACCGTACACACGAACCGCCCAGCCCCTCCCGGCTATTCCCGGGCCCCGGCGGGTCAGCTGTCGGCGGGCGCCAGCCGGACCGAGATGCTGTTGATGCAGTAACGCTGGTCGGTCGGCGTCGCGTAGCCCTCGCCCTCGAAGACATGCCCGAGGTGGGAACCGCAGCGGGCGCAGCGGACCTCCGTGCGGACCGTGCCCATCGAGCGGTCCTCCAGCAGCTCCACGGCATCGGTGTCGGCCGGGTCGTAGAAGCTGGGCCAGCCGCAGTGGGACTCGAACTTCGTGTCGGAGCGGAACAACTCCGCCCCGCAGCCCCGGCAGTTGTAGACGCCGGTCGTCTTGGTGTCGTTGTACTCACCGGTGAAGGCGGCCTCGGTGCCGGCCTCGCGCAGCACCCGGTACTCGTCCGGGTCCAGTTCGGCCCGCCACTGCTCTTCCGGCTTCTCGATCTCGTACGGCACGAGCGGTCTCCTTCGTCTTTCTTCGTACGTTTCCCGGGGCGGTGTCGCGGCCGTCAGCGCGGCAGCCGGGCGAGGATCTCCGGGCCCAGCTCCGTCACGTCACCCGCGCCCATCGTCAGAACGAGATCGCCCGGCCGTGCCATTCCCGCGACCAGCTCCGCGCCTTCCTGACCGGCGGGCGCGTGCCGCACATCGGCGCCCGCCGCACGGGCCGCGTCGATGATGAGGGCGCTGCTGACACCGGGGATCGGGTCCTCGCGGGCCGGATAGATGTCGAGTACGACGGAGGCGTCGGCGAGGGCCAGAGCCGCCCCCATCTCGGTGGCCAGCTCCTGGGTGCGGCTGAAGAGATGCGGCTGGAAGAGGACGAGGACGCGCCCGTCGGCCGCGCCGCCGCGGATGGCTTCGAGGTCGGCGCTCATCTCGGTCGGGTGGTGGGCGTAGGAGTCGATGACCTGGACGCTGTTCGCCTCGCCCTTGAGCTGGAGGCGGCGGCGGACGCCCGTGTAGGTGCCCAGGGCCTTCGTCAGTTCGTCGGCCGGCAGGCCCATCTCGGTGCCGGCCACGAGGGCGGCCACCGCGTTGTGCGCGTAGTGCCTGCCGGGGACGAAGACGGCGAAGGTGAGCTCGCGGCCGTCGAGCAGCACCGTGGTCTCGCTCGTCAGGCCGTGCGCGGTGACGTCGAGGATCCGGACGTCGGCGTCGGCAGCCTCGCCGTAGGTCCGTACCCGCACGCTCCCGCTCGCGCGCACCCGGCGGGTCAGCTCGCGCGCACCCTCGTGGTCGGAGGAGACGACGAGGGTGCCACCGGGGCGTACCCGGTCCGCGAAGGTCTCGAAGGACTCGTAGATCTCTTCCAGCGAGGCGTAGTTGGCGTGGTGGTCGAGTTCCACATTGAGCACGATCGCCACCTCGGGCGCGTACTTGTGGAAGCTGCGGTCGCTCTCGTCCGCCTCCGCGACGAAGATCTCCCCGCGGCCGTGGTGCGCGTTGGAGCCCGGCTCGTCCAGGTCACCGCCGATCGCGTACGACGGGTCCAGGCCCAGCGCGCCCAGGCTGACCGCGAGCATCGACGTCGTGGTGGTCTTGCCATGGGTGCCCGCGACGGCGAGCGGCCGGGCCGCTTCCATCAGCGCGGCCAGGGCGTCCGAACGGTGCACGACGGGCACGCCGCGTTCGGTGGCCGCGACCAGCTCCGGGTTGTCCGCGCGGATGGCGCTGGAGATGACGACCGCGGTGGCGCCGGACGCCAGGTGCGCGGCGTCGTGTCCGATGTGCACGGTCGCGCCCAGCCCGCGCAGCGCGGTCACCGTCGCCGACTCCCTGGCGTCGCTGCCCTGGACCCGGGCGCCGCGCTGGGTGAGGATCTTCGCGATGCCGGACATCCCGGCACCGCCGATCCCGATGAAGTGCGGGCGGTCCAGGACCGGCCGGGACAGTTCGGCCGCCGGAACGGTCGGGCGGGGCGGGGGGGCTGACATGCGGTGTCTCCTGGGCTCGTACTCGTAACTCTCGACTGCTCGTTGGGCGCGGCGGCTCGAACTCTTCAGCCTATGGGCACGGGTGCCGCGCCTGCCCGCCCCCCTCACCTACTCGGTGTGTGCGAACAGCTTCAGCACCGGGACGCCCACCTTGTGCCGGGCCCGGGTGGCCCAGTCCCGGTGGAAGAACTCCTCGACCAGGTGCGGCGCCGTCAGCACGATGACCTCATCGGCGCCCGCCCGCTCGACGACGGCGGTGAGCACATCCAGCGGATGCTCCTCGATGACCTCGCCCTCGGCCTCCGCGCCCGCCGACCGCAGCATCGCCAGCGAGCGCTCCAGGGCCAGCGCGGCGGGCTGCAGCGCTTCGCCGTCCTCCGGCTCGCGCCCCTCGCGCACGGCTTCATCCAGCTCGCCGAGCGCGACATCGTCCAGGGCTCTCAGCAGCCGGTCCCGGTCGCCACGAGGCTGTATCAGCACGACGAAGGAAACCGGCTCGTCGCCGTGCAACGTCGTAACGAGTTCCACATCCTCGGACACCAGCGGCTTCTCGATCATCAGTACTGTCGTGAACACGGCGGTGCCCTTCTCCCACGTGGAGCCCGACGGGCTCCGTCTCCTACATCCTGCCTCCCCCGCGTCCGCGGGGTGCCGCCTACCGGTCTGCCCACCCGACAATATCCGGAACGATCTATTCCGCCGATGGCCGGATGCGCTGATAGCGGGTGAACAGAAATCCGTCCTCCTCCACCATCCCCGCGAGCCGGAAGTCCACCGGCACCTCCAGCCCCGGCCCGTTCACGATCCGCGGCGCGTCGCCCGACACCAGGCGCGGCGCGAGAGCCAGGCACAGCTCGTCCAGCACGTCGCCCGCCACCAGTTGCCCGAGCAGCCGCGGGCCGCCCTCCGTCAGCAGCCGGCGCAGCCCACGCTCCGCCAGCGCGCCGGGCACCCGGGACGGCTCGACCACCGCACCCTCGCCCGCGAAGACGATCTCGGCGCCCGCCTCCCGGGCGGCGGCCACCCGGTCGGCGGGGGCGGTGGCACCGGTCACCACCATCGTCGGCACCAGCGGCCGGGTGAACAGCGGCAGCGAGAAGTCCAGGTCGAGGCGGGCGCTGACCACGGCGATGGCGGGGGCGGGGCCCTGCCCGGCCGCCGCGCGCCGGCGGGCGAACGCCTCGCGCTCGCGGGCGGGCCGGTACCCCTCCTTGCGCACGGTCTCCGCCCCCACAACGACCGCGTCCGCCAGGCCACGCAGCACGCCGAAGACGCGCATGTCCGCCTCGGACGAGAGGGGTTGCGAGCGCCCCTCATGGTGTGCGGCGCCGTCGAGCGAGGAGACCATGTTGGCGCGCAGCCACACCTCGCCGCCGTCCGGATAGGCGTATGCCTCGGCCAGCGCGTCGATGCTCCACTGCCCGTCGTCGGGCTCGGCCGGACCGGGAGGTGAGGGGAACAGGCGTCGCATGGAGCGCAGTGTGGCACGCCCGGCTCGCGGGCCCTCCACAGGACACCGGCCCGGCGACCGCGCCGGAAGCCACCTTCCACCTCCGTTTAACATGAAGGGCGTGTCCTCCCCCTCCGCCGGCCCCACCGATCAGGGCTCCGCCGCCGTGCCGGCCACCCCGCTCTCGCTGTGCGCACGTGAGCCGCACGTACCCGCCGAGCGCCTGGTCGCGGAAATGGTGCCGCCGCCGCGCTTCGACGCCGTCCGGTTCGACACCTACGTGCCGGACCCGGATCAGCCGAGCCAGACCGAGGCCGTGCGGGTGCTGCGGTCCTTCGCCGACGGGCTCGGCGCCAGCGCCGACAGCGGGACGGCCGGCGGCCGGAGGCGGTGGTTCCGGCGGGCGGCCGGAGCGAAGGTCCCGGCAGGTCCCCGCGGGATCTACCTCGACGGCGGCTACGGCGTCGGCAAGACGCACCTGCTCGCCTCGATCTGGCACACCACCGCGGCACCCCCCGAGCGCAAGGCTTTCGGCACCTTCGTCGAACTGACCCATCTGGTCGGCGCGCTCGGCTTCCAGCAGACGGTCCGCACCCTCGGCGATCACCGGCTGCTGTGCATCGACGAATTCGAACTGGACGACCCCGGCGACACCGTCCTCGTCTCCAGCCTGCTGGCCCGCCTCGTCGAGCGCGGGGTGGCGCTGGCCGCCACCTCCAACACACTGCCCGGCAAGCTCGGTGAGGGCAGGTTCGCCGCCGCCGACTTCCTCCGCGAAATCCAGGGCCTCTCCGCCCACTTCCGCGCCCTGCGTATCGACGGTGAGGACTACCGGCACCGCGGCCTCCCCGCCGCCCCCGAACCCGCCGCCCGGGACGAGGTCACCCGCGCCGCCCACCACACGCCCGGCGCCTCCCTCGACGACTTCCCCGACCTCCTCCAGCACCTCGCCAGGGTCCACCCGAGCCGGTACGGCGCGCTGGCCGACGGCATCGGGGCGCTGTGCGTGACCGGGGTGACGCCGGTGCCCGACCAGTCGACGGCGCTGCGGCTGGTCGTGCTCGCCGACCGGCTCTACGACCGGGAGGTGCCGGTGCTCGCCGCGGGCACGCCCTTCGATCAGCTCTTCAGCGAAGAGATGCTCAGGGGCGGCTACCGGAAGAAGTACTTCCGCGCCATCTCCCGGCTCACCGCCCTCGCTCGCGACGGCAAAGAGCTCGTACGCGCGTAGATACCGGCGTCGCGCCTAGTGCTCGTACACCCATCCGCGTGGTAGACACGCGTGGTCACCTGGCCACCAACAGGGAGTTGTGCGATGACCACGACACGACGTCAAGTACTGGCGAGATCAGGCGCGCTGGGAGCGGGCATCGCCTTCTCCGGCGCTCTCTCGGAGCTGTTCACCGGAACCGCCGCGGCCCAGGGCACGGGCGGCCGTACGGGCTACGGACCCCTCGTCCCCGACCCGGACGGCGTGCTCGACCTGCCCAAGGGTTTCCGCTACAAGATCCTCTCCCGCGAGGGCGACGAACTGCGGTCCGGCGAGGGCAAGGTACCCAGCAACTTCGACGGGATGGCGGCCTTCGCCGGCGGCCACGGCAAGTCGGGGCAGGACAGCCGGCACGGCTCGACGTGGCTCGTACGCAACCACGAGAACCGGATGAACGCCGAGCTGGGCGTCCCCACCGTGAAGGGGCTCACCTACGACCCCGAGGCGAAGGGCGGCTGCACCGTACTGGAGCTGGACCGGCACAACGACGTCCTGCGGGAGCGGGTCGGTATCGCCGGGACCTCGACGAACTGCGCGGGCGGCCCCAGTCTGTGGGGCACCTGGCTGACCTGCGAGGAGACCGAGTTCAAGGCCGGCGAGGGGGGCCACACCAAGGACCACGGCTTCGTCTTCGAGGTCGGCTTCCAGCGTGACCGGCCCACCTCCACCGAACCGCTGACCGCGATGGGCCGCTTCCAGCACGAGGCCGTCGCGTTCGATCCTCACAACGGCGTGGTCTACGAGACCGAGGACGCCTTCGAGAAGCCGTTCGGGCTCTTCTACCGCTTCCTGCCGGAAAAGCCCCGCGGCGGCTACGGTTCCCTGCACGCGGGCGGCACCCTGCAGGCCATGCGGGTGCCGGGCCTGCCGGACCTGTCGGTCGCACAGGAGCCGGGCGCGACCTATGAGGGCATCGAGTGGGTCGACGTACCCGATCCGCTCGCCAAGGAGACCGCCATCCGCTTCCAGGACTTCGGGAAGGGCGGCATCACGCACGCCCAGAAGCTGGAGGGCTGCTACTGGGGTGGCAGGAGCGTCTACTTCGTCTCCAGCTTCGCCAAGAGCGCGGACGGCTCGCAGGCCGACCACTTCGGGCAGATCTGGCGCTACGACCCCAAGCACAAGAAGCTGACGCTCGTCATCGTCTTCGGCCCGGACACCGATCTGCAAATGCCGGGCGAGGAGCCGGACAACATCTGTCTGGCGCCGAGCGGCGGGCTGATGGTCTGCGAGGACGGCGAGGGCGCGCAGCACGTCTACGGGCTGACCAGGCACGGCACCGTCTACCCGATGGCGGGGAACCGGCAGAACATCGGCACGCCGGAAAAGCCGGCGTGGGGCGAGTTCGCCGGGGTGACCTTCTCGCCGGACGGCCGGACGATGTTCGTCAACTGCTACGACCCGGGCACGACGTTCGCCGTGACGGGCCCCTGGCAGCACTAGAACCTCTCCCGGCTGTCCCCGGCGGTCCACCGCCGCGCGGGCCGGCGCCGTGGCCGGCGTGGCGGTGACCCGGGGGCGGCCCGAAAGCTCAAGTCCGGCTCTGAACCAGGGTCTTGCGGGGTTCGCCGCGCCCATCCGTGGCAGGAATCCCGCAGGACTACGGGGAGGAGGCCCGCGCATGGAGGGGACGGGCAGCCCGGTGCGGCTGGGCACCGGCATCGGCTGGCGGCCCGAGATCGCGGACGGGATCGCTTCGCTGCCGGGCATCGACTGGGTCGAGGTGGTGGCGGAGAACCTGTGTCCCGGTCACCTTCCCGACGCGCTGGAGCGACTGCGGGCGCGGGGCACCACTGTCGTGCCGCACGGGGTGTCGCTCGGTCTCGGCGGGGCGGAGCGCCCGGCCCCGGAGCGGCTGACGGCCCTCGCGGAGCGCGCCGAGGCGCTGCGGGCACCACTGGTGAGCGAGCACATCGCCTTCGTACGTGCCGGGGGGCCGGGCACCGGGACGCCCCGGATGGAGGCGGGCCACCTGCTGCCGGTACCACGCACCCGGGACGCGCTCGACGTGCTCTGTGAGAACATCCGCATCGCGCAGGAGGCGCTGCCCGTGCCGCTGGCACTGGAGAACATCGCGGCACTCGTCAACTGGCCGGGCGAAGAGCTGACGGAGGGCCGGTTCCTGACCGAGCTGGTGGATCGTACGGGCGTGCGCCTCCTCATCGACGTCGCCAACCTGCACACCAACCACGTCAACCGGGGCGAGGACCCAGCCGTCGCACTGGACACGCTGCCGCTGGACGCGCTCGCCTACGTGCACGTGGCGGGCGGCGTCGAGCGTGACGGCGTCTGGCACGACAGTCACGGTCACCCTGTGACGCGGCCTGTGCTGGACGTGCTGGCGCAGCTGTGCGCCCGTACGACGCCGCCCGGTGTGCTGCTGGAGCGGGACGAGAACTTCCCGCCGGTCGCCGAACTCGCCGGTGAGCTGGAGACCATACGGTCGGTCCTCCGCCACGACGGCGCGCGAAGCGCTGTACGCTGCACCGCCCCTGAGAACGGCTGAGCCGGTGGACACCACCGCCGCGCGGACGCGGCTCGGGCAGGCACAGGCGGGGCTGCTGGCCGCGCTGGTCGCCGGCGGACCGGTACCGGCGGGCTTCGACCAGGACCGGCTGGCCGTACAGAGCCGGGCGCTGACCGGCAAGCGGGCCGACGTCGTGGCGAAGGTAGCGCCCGAACTGCCGGTCATTCTGGGAGAGAAGAGATTCCGCTCGGCGTTCTTCGCGTACGCGCGCGGCCGGCCCATGACGGGCGGCTACCGGCGTGACGCGCTCGACTTCGTGGCACAGCTGCTGGCCGAGGGGCCTGCCGGTGACCGCCGCACCCGCAGGCGGCTGCGCCGCTGGTGGCTGGAACGGTCCGGCCCGGGGCCGCTGCCCCCGGGCCGGGTGCGCCGCCTGCTGTCGGCTACGCCCGGTCTGAGGACACCAACGCCCGTACGACGCGCTCCCCTTGAGCGGCCACGTCCTCCCTGCCCGCGCCGTCGACGCGGGCAGGGAGGGATTGAGGCAGGCAAGGAGGGGCCGGGAAATCGCGGACAGATCGAACGGCCCACCCCGGGGTCCCCGCTTCGGGCGCATTGACCCCGACACCGCCCCGTGGTGCTTTACTTCGCCAACTCCCGCACAGAGCATCCGCCTTGTCACTCACCGCTCACGGACGATCACACCATGGAACGACCGCCCGTGGCACGAGAGGATCGAGGCACTCCGTGCGCGCAGCTGCGATCTACGGCACGCTCGCCGCCCTGGCGCTGACGGCGACCGGCGTGGCCCCGGCCAGCAGCTCCCCCGGCGACCCGCCGCTCCGCCGCCAGGGCGCACGGGAAGCGGCCGGGGCCGCGAGGGCGGCAGCGGAGGCCGCGGCGACCGGGATCGACTGGAAGAAGTGCCCGGCCGTCGAGCAGCTCGACGCGCCGGTCCAGTGCGGCAAGGTCACCGTCCCCGTCGACTACACCGAGCCGGGCGGCAGGAAGATCAGGCTCACCGTCAGCCGGGGCCGCGCGACCGGCCCCGCGGCGGACCGGCAGGGCCCGCTGCTCTACAACCCCGGCGGCCCGGGTTCCAGCGGCATGCCGTTCCCCGTCTTCGGCACCATGCTGGGCGGTGTCTGGAAGAAGCTCAACCGCGCGTACGACTTCGTCGGGTACGCCCCGCGCGGCGTCGGCCGCTCCGCGCCGCTGACGTGCCGCGGCTCGAAGAAGGCCGGCCGCGGACCGACCCGCTCGCCGCGCGAGCCGTCCGCCGCGTTCAAGCGGAAGATGCGGAAGCAGGCGGCGGCCTACGCCCGGGGCTGCGCCAAGCGGCAGGGCGACCGGCTCGACCACTACACGACTCCCGACAACGCCCGCGATCTCGACGTGCTGCGCGCCGCCCTGGGCAGCAGGCGGCTCAACTACCTCGGCGCCTCCTGGGGCAGCTACGTCGGCTCCGTCTACGCCACCCTCTTCCCCGGTCACGTGCGCCGCCTCGTCCTCGACAGTGTGGTCGACCCGAGCCCCGACAAGATCTGGTACCAGTCCAACCTCGACCAGAACCCGGCCTTCGAACGGCGCTGGCACGACTGGAAGAGCTGGGTGGCCGAGCACCACTCCCGTTACCGGCTCGGCCGGAACGCGCGCGCCGTGCAGCGCACCTTCGACAGGGCGCGCGACGCGGTCGACCGCAGGCCGGTGGGCGGCTCGGTAGGCCGCTACGTGGGCTCCAAGGAACTGCTCGCCGGCTTCCTGGACGTCGCCTACGACGACCGCGCCTGGGCCGGCTACGCCGCAGCCCTCGCGGACTTCCGCCGGGGCGATCCGCAGCCGCTGATGGGGCTGGTCGCCCCGAAGCGCGGAGGAGCGGCCATGGCGGAGAACGCCAACGCCGTCTACAACGCCGTGCAGTGCTCCGACGCGCGCTGGCCGCGCGCGTGGTCACGCTGGGACCGCGACAACACGGCGCTGGCCCGCCGCGCTCCGTTCAACACCTGGGAGAACGCCTGGATGAACCTCCCGTGCGCCTACTGGCGGGGCCGTCAGTCCCGGCCCCTCGACGTCGGCACCGGTCCCGGCGAGCTGCCGGCCGTGCTGCTGCTGGCCTCCACCCGCGACGCGGCCACCCCCTACACGGGTGCGGTGGAGACCTGGAAGCGGCTGTCCGGCTCCTCACTGGTCACCGAGAGGGGCGGGGGCACGCACGGCGTCGCCGACGGCAACGCGTGCGCCGACCGGCATCTGACGGCGTATCTCCTGGACGGCAAGACGCCGGGCCGCGCCGCCGAGTGCGCCGCCCGTCCGGCGCCGAAGCCCGGATACCACTGACCGGCAACGGGGCGCACCGGGCACCGGGCGGCACTAGACCAGTCCGGCCACCAGCTCCGCGACCGGCTTGCGCCGCCCCGTGTAGAAGGGCACCTCTTCCCGTACGTGCAGCCGCGCCTCCGAACCGCGCAGGTGCCGCATGAGGTCGACGATGCGGTGCAGTTCGTCGCACTCGAAGGCGAGAATCCACTCGTAGTCGCCGAGCGAGAAGGCGGGCACGGTGTTGGCCCGCACGTCCGGGAAGCCGCGGGCCATCTTGCCGTGGTCGGCGAGCATCCGGCGGCGGTCCTCGTCGGGCAGCAGATACCACTCGTAGGAGCGCACGAACGGGTAGACGCTCACGTACGCGCGCGGCTCCTCGCCGGCCACGAAGGCCGGCAGGTGCGACTTGTTGAACTCCGCGGGCCGGTGCAGCGCCATGTTCGACCAGACCGGCGCGAGGGCCCGCCCCAGCTTCGTGCGGCGGAAGCGGTTGTAGGCGTCCTGGAGGGCGTCGGAGGATTCCGCGTGCCACCAGATCATGATGTCCGCGTCGGCGCGCAGCCCGGAGACGTCATAGGTGCCGCGCACCACGACGTCCTTCGCCTCGAGCTGTCCGAACAGCTCCTCCACCTCGTCCGCGTAGCCGGCGCGGTCCTCGGGCAGCACGTCACGCAGCCGGAAGACCGACCACAGGGTGTATCGGACGACCTCGTTGAGGTCCTTGGCCTTCTTGCCCGCGTTGGGGGTCTTCTCCGGTGCAGCAGTCATGGCTCTATTCTCGCGCGCGTTCCGGATCCGCCCGCGCGAGGGTCTCCGTCGCCGCGCGCTGTCCGCTCGCGATGCAGGCGGGGATGCCGACGCCTTCGTACGCGGCCCCGCACAGCGCCAGTCCGGGCACCCGGGCGACGCCCGCGCGGATGCGTTCCACCCGGTCCGGATGACCGACCGGGTACTGCGGCAGCCCGCCGCTCCAGCGGGTGACCAGGGAGTCCACCGGCCGGGCCGACAGCCCGGTGGCCGCCGCCAGGTCGCGCAGCGACAGCTCCACCAGCCCGGCGTCCTCGTGCTCCAGTACGGCTTCCTCCGCGTACCGGCCGACCGAGGTGCGCAGCACGAACAGGTCCGGGTCCTGGGCCGCCACCCAGCCCCACTTGTTACTGGAGAAGGTGGCCGCCTTGATGGTGCGGCCGTCCACCGGCGGCACCAGGAATCCGCTGCCTTCCGGCGCGCGCTCCAGGTCGGCGCGCCGGAAGGCCATCGTGATCAGCGCCATGGACGCGTACTCGACGGCGGTCAGTTCGGCCGCCGCCGGCGGCGCCGCGTCCGCCAGCAGCCGCGCGGCCTGCGGCGCGGGCACCGCGAGGACGAGCGCGTCGGCCTCCAGCGCGGCGCCGTTCCCGGTGTCGACCTGCCAGCGGGAGCCGCCGGCCGGCGCACCCGGGCCGGACGCGAGGCGGCGCAGGGTCCGTACGGGCGCCCCCGTGCGGATCTCCGCGCCGGCTGCCCGGCAGACGTCCGCCACCGCATCCGGCAGCCGCCCGACGCCGCCCTCGATCCCCATGAACACCGGGGCCTCCGCGGCGCGGGCCGGCGCGCGGGCCTGCAACTCACGTACACCCGACAGCAATGAGCGCTCGGCACGTGCCGCCTCGTAGAGCTGGGGCACCGCGGCCCGCATCGAGATCCGGTACGCGTCGCCGGCGTACACCCCGCCCAGCAGCGGCTCGACCAGCCTGTCGACGACCTCACGGCCGAGCCGCGCGGCGACGTACTCGCCGACCGCGACGTCCTCGCCGACCTCCGTACGCGGCAGCCGGGCGTCCTCGGCGACCCGGGCCAGACCGGCCGCCGAGAGCAGCCCGCGCAGCGCGCCCGGATCACCGGGCACGCCCATCACATGACCCTTCGGCATCGCGCACAGTTCACCGCGCGACCAGATGGCGGCGCTCGCGGTCGTCGGCGGTCCCAGCGCTTCGCCCAGCCCGACGGCGCGCGCCAGGTCCACCGCCTCGGGGCGCCGCGCCAGCATCGATTCCGCACCGAGGTCGACCACCGCGGACCCCGCCACGTCACCCACGAGCAGCTTGCCCCCCAGCCGGCCGGTCGCTTCCAGCACGGTCACGGTGGCGCCGCCGGCGAGCAGCCGATGGGCCGCGGCCAGCCCGGAGATACCGCCGCCGATCACGATCACGCGCATGGCTCCACTCTCCCAGAGCCCCGCCGGGCACCGCCGGGCACCGCCGGGCACCGCCGGCCTGGTGCGCGATGGAGAGTGGATCAGCGAGCCGGGGGTACCACCCGGCCAGGACCACCAGGACGGCGACCACGACGGAGGGAGCACGGGTATGGCGGCTGCGCGACGGATGGTGGTCATCGGAGGTGACGCGGCGGGAATGACGGCCGCCTCGCAGGCCCGCCGGCTGCGAGCCCCGGACGAGCTGGAGATCATCGCCTTCGAACGCGGCGACTTCTCCTCCTACTCGGCGTGCGGAATTCCCTACTGGGTCGGCGGCGTCGTCCCAGGGCGGGACGACCTGATCGCCCGTACGCCCGAGCAGCACCGCGACCGCGGCATCGACCTGCGGATGCGCACCGAGGTCACCGGGATCGACCTCGAGGAGCAGCGGGTGCGTACCCGCGAGGTGCCGGGCGGCGGGCGGGAGCAATGGACCGGCTTCGACGAACTCGTCATCGCGACCGGTGCCCGGCCACTGCGCCCGGAGCTGCCCGGCATCGACGCCGAAGGCGTGTACGGCGTCCAGTCCCTTGCCGACGGCCAGGCGTTGCTGGACGCGCTGGAGGCGATCGAAACGGACGCCGGAACAGGCGCCGGTGGGCACGAGGGCGGCGGGGCCCGCCGGCGCCGCGCGGTTGTCATCGGTGCCGGCTACATCGGCGTGGAGATGGCCGAGGCGCTGATCCGGCGCGACTACGCGGTGACGGTGCTGGACCAGGCCGAGCAGCCCATGACGACGCTCGACCCGGACATGGGCGGGCTGGTGCGGGAGGCGATGTGCGGCATGGGCATGGAGGTGGTGACCGGTGCCGCCGTGACGGCCGTCCAGACGGATGAGGACGGGCGGGCATGCGCGGTCGCCACCTACGACACCGCCTACCCCGCCGACGTGGTGGTGCTCGGGCTGGGCGTGGCCCCGGAGACCTCGCTCGCCCGGGCAGCGGGCCTGCCCCTGGGCGAGTCCGGCGGTCTGCCGACCGACCTGGCGATGCGGGTGCGCGGGCGGGAGAACATCTGGGCCGGCGGCGACTGCGCCGAGGTGACCGATCTCGTCTCGGGCGGCAGCCGGCACATCCCGCTGGGCACGCACGCGAACAAGCACGGACAGGTCATCGGCACGAACATCGGCGGCGGGTACGCCACCTTCCCCGGCGTCGTCGGCACCGCGGTCAGCAAGGTCTGCGACCTGGAGATCGCCCGCACCGGGCTGCTGGAGCGGCAGGCGACGGCGGCGGGGCTGCGGTTCGTGACCGCGACCGCGGAGTCGACGAGCCGCGCCGGCTACTTCCCCGGCAGCGAGCCCATGAAGGTGAAGCTGCTCGCCGAGCAGGACACCGGGCGGCTGCTGGGCGCGCAGATCGTCGGGCGCGAGGGTGCCGGCAAGCGGGTGGACATCGCGGCGGTCGCCCTCACCGCCGGACTGACCGTCGAACAGGTGATGTATCTGGACCTGGGCTACGCGCCGCCCTTCTCCCCGGTGTGGGACCCGGTACTGACTGCGGCGCGCAGGGCGACGGCGGCGGTACGCGAGCAGAGCCGGCAGTAGAGCGGACTCTGCTCGCCTGCCGCCCGCTCGCCCGCCGCCCGCCGCCCGCTCAGTGCGCCGTCTGCTCGTGCACGTAGGACACGAGCCGGGTCAGCGCCTCGGGGTCGGTGTCTGGCAGCACCCCGTGCCCGAGGTTGAAGATGTGGCCCTCGAGGCCGCGAGCCGCGTCCAGGACCCGCCGGGCCTGGGTCTCGACGGCCTCGCGGGGGGCGAAGAGCACCGCCGGGTCGAGGTTGCCCTGCACCGCCTTGCCGGGACCGATCCGGCGCGCCGCCTCGTCCATCGGAACCCGCCAGTCCGCGCCGACGACTTCGGGCCCCGCCTCGCCCATGGCGCCGAGCAGTTCGCCCGTACCGACGCCGAAGTGGATGCGGGGCACGCCGTGGTGGGCCACCGCGTCGAAGACCTTCGCCGAGGCGGGCAGCACCGAGTGCCGGTAGTCGGCCGGGGTGAGCGCACCGGCCCAGGAGTCGAAGAGCTGGACCGCCGAGGCGCCCGCCTCGATCTGTACGGAGAGGAACGTGGCGGTGATCCCGGCGAGCCGGTCCAGCAGTGCGGCCCACAGTTCGGGGTCGCCGTACATCAGCGCCTTGGTGTGCTCGTGATTGCGGGACGGGCCGCCCTCGACGAGATAGCTGGCCAGGGTGAAGGGGGCGCCCGCGAAGCCGATCAGCGGGGTGTCGCCCAGTTCGCGCGTGAGCAGCCGGACGGCCTCGGTCACGTAGCCGACGTCGCCGGGCTCCAGGGGGCGCAGCTGCTCCAGGTCCGCACGCGTACGGATCGGCTTCTCCACGACCGGGCCGACGCCCGGTTTGATGTCGAGGTCGACACCGATGGCCTTCAGCGGTACGACGATGTCGCTGAAGTAGATGGCCGCGTCGACGCCGTGCCGGCGGACGGGCTGCAGGGTGATCTCGGTGACCAGATCCGGCCGCATGCAGGAGTCGAGCATGCCGATGCCCTCGCGCACCTTGCGGTACTCGGGCAGCGAGCGCCCGGCCTGCCGCATGAACCACACGGGGGTGTGCGGCACCGGCTCGCGGCGGCACGCCCGGAGGAAGGCGGAATCCTGAAGGCTGGTCGGCTGGCCCGGCGGGCGGTGGTCGGTACTCACGCACCGAAGTCTCCCACGCGCCGATCGGGCCGCCGCCTGCCGCCGTCCGCACGCTCGGGCACCGGGCGCTCCCCGACGGCCGCCGGGAGTCATCCGTCGGCCACGCGTCGTCGGTTCTCGGCCAATCCCCGGCGGTCGGCCGCCGGCGCCGCCTCAACACCCATCACTCCTCGGCCACTTGCGAGTGTCCCTCCCCGTACGGGCCGCCGCTTCCCCCTACTCTTCGGCGCATGGCAGCGGCAGGACGACAGATGACGGAGGGCCCCGGCGGCTCGGGGGGCAGCGGCGACGACGTCCCGCCGCCCTTCCGGCGCGCGGTGAGCGCCCTGAAGGCCGCACACACACGGGCGGAGGTGGAGCTCTCCGAGCTGCCCGCGCCCAAGCGCCTGGCGCCCTACGCCTTCGCGCTGGCGGCCACCGTCACAGAAACCGGCGGGGACGGCGAGGGCGACGGGATGGAGCTCGCGGACGGCCGCTTCGTGCTGCTGCACGACCCGGCGGGCCAGGAACCGTGGCAGGGCACCTTCCGTGTCGTCACCCTCAGCCGCACCGATCTGGAACCGGAGATGGCCGGTGACCCGTTGCTGCCCGAGGTGACCTGGTCCTGGCTGACGGGCGCCCTGGAGACGTTGTCGGCGGTGTACACGGAACCGAGCGGGACCGTCACCCGGTCCGGTTCGTCCTTCTTCGGCGGTCTCGTCGAGCGCCCGCCACAGACCGAGCTGGAGATCCGCGCCAGCTGGACCCCGCGGGCGGCGGACCCGGCCCTCCCCGACGCGGAGCCGGACCTGGCGGCCCATCTCACGGCCTGGAGTGAGCTGCTGTGCCAGTGCGCGGGGCTGCCGCCGGAGAACGGTGACGGGGTCTCCGTCGTGAGCCTGCCGCAGCGGCGCGGCCCACAGCCGCTGTGAAGCGGCGCTACCATCCTCACCACGCATCGAGCAACTGTGTGATTTCGGGAAATATCGGTCACCGATTCGTGATCATTTCCTAAAGCCGGGCCCACGACCTGCCGAAGGATTCTGTGACCCTTCCACACGGAACACCCGGCTCAGCCCGCACGGTCACCGGAACAGTTCCGTCCGCAGCCAGCCCTCGGAGGCCCGGTGTCTGTTCTCCTTGAGCACCCCACAAGCCTGGTCGCCTACCGCCCGAACAAACCGACGGCCATGGTCGTCGTGGCCGACCCCCGCGTCCGTTCCACCGTGACCCGTCACCTCTGGGCTCTCGGCGTCCGGGACGTGATCGAGGCGTCGTCGATCGCGGAGGCACGTCCCCGAGTCAGCAACCCACGCGACATCTGCGTGGCCGACGTCCACCTGCCGGACGGCTCGGGCCTCAGCCTGCTGTCCGAGACCCGAGCCGCGGGCTGGCCGAACGGCCTGGCCCTCTCGGCCGCCGACGACATCGGCGCCGTACGCAACGCCCTCGCGGGCGGCGTCAAGGGATATGTCGTCACCGGCACCCGCAACAATCTCGGCGCCATGCCGACACGGCACGGGGCCGCGCCCATCGGCGCTGCCGCCGCGCGAATGCACCGCCGCCCCGGCGGCGGGCCCGGAGGCCCCGGC
>NZ_JBOHCV010000441.1:0-14602 GCF_050698815.1 Streptomyces sp. | reverse complement strand
ACAGGCCCGCCAGTACGACCACCGCCCGGGACCGCAGCAGCACCGCGATCAGTGTCAGTCCCCCGGCGACGGCCATGGGCAGGAAGAGGCCGTTCCAGAGGGTGGCACCGGCGTCGGAGACGCCGGTGGCGGTGAAGAGGTCCTGGAGCCGGAAGTCGCGGCCGAGCCGGCCGTCGTACCAGACACGGAAGGGACTCCAGGCCGCGGCGGCCGCCCCGGCGAGTGCGAGCAGGGAGCCGAGCAGATTCCGGACCATCGGCTTCGCCTCGCTTCCCGGCGCCGAGACCGTCCCCGTGGAGGAGCGCGGCCGACGCCGAAGGGTGCGTCGTCCTGGGAATGACGGTACGCCCGCCGGAACCCCTTGGCCACTGAGCGCGTCCCCGCACAGAGGCATGGCCTCAATGACCATGACAAGCATTCGAGCACCGGGGGTTCACCTCATGTCGCGTCACCTCAAGCTCATCGCCGCCGTGGCGGTCGTACTCGTCGCGATCAGCGGCTTCAGCCCCGCCCGCTCAGGGGGCGGCGGTCACCGCAGCGGCAGTGGCGGCGGGGGCGGCTGCAGCAAGTCCGACTCCAGCAGCCACAACAGCGGCAGCGGCTATGACGGCAGCGACAGCAGCTACGACAGCGATGACAGCGACAGCTACGACTCGGGCTACGACGACGGCTACCGGCGCGGCTCGCGCTACAACAACAGCACCGGTTCGAACGGTTCGAGCAAGGGCAGCTCCGGCAGCGACAGTTCGCCCACGGGCACCCTCACCGAGTGCGCGGCGGAGAACGCGGGCGACCCCGAGGCCGTGGTGAGCGTACGGAACGCGGACGGTGACCGCGAGACCTACCGCGTCAGGGTCGAATTCCAGGACGCTACCGGCAAGTTCGTCGACTCGGGCGCCGCCCGGGTCACCGTCAGCGCGAACGGAACGAACTCCGTAGACGTCCCGATGGACCACCCGGACCGCATCGACGACGTCGCCGAGTGCGTGGTCGTGTCCGTCAGCTGAGCGGGGCGAGGAAGCCCGGCTCGTCCGGCACCGAATGCTGGTGCCGGTCCGGAACGGCGGCCTCGACGCCGGTCTGGTGACGGTGGGGCGGCTCCTGCTGCTGGGCGACCGCGAGCGCTGACAGCACCGCCGCGGCCACCCAGACGGCGAGCATCTTCTTCGATCGGCGCATGCCGGCTCCTTCGGTTCGGATGCCGCCGGGGCCAGGCCGTGGCCCCGGCGGCAGAGGCGAAATACCCGTTGACACATCCGCGTACACAGCAGCGTGGACCTCTACCGACGGCTCCCCCTCGCCGCCGTCTGCAGAGGCCCACGCCTGTCCCCCGTGGTGAATGGTCCTAGTCGGGCGGCCCGATGGTCTGGTGACGGTCCTGCACCGCGAGCTTCTCGCGCTCCTCGTCGACGATCTGCTCCTCGTCGACGGGCTCGATCGGGTCGACGGGCTCGTCGGCCGGCTCGATCGTCTGGTGACGGTCCGGCGGCGCCAGCTTCGTCTTCTGCTGAGCTGTCATGTCGTGAGTCGTCATGGTGGCGTGCTCCTTGGGCTGATCCGATGTGTGGCACGGACCGTCCGGCAGCTCCCCCGAGTGCTGCCGGACGGTCGTTCCAGAGCCGCACAGCCTAATCAACCGGAGTGCGACTTTCCCCCGTGATCCGCTCATCCCCCGATGCCGCGGACCGACATGCATGAGCATGGCGGACGGCGATAAACGAACGATGAACGTTCCGCATGTGATGGCGTTTACGACCCGAACCAGGTCGTCACGCCGCGACGGACGGGGTGAGGAGGCCTCGCACCTCGTCGCCTTCGACCGCCCCGAGCTCGTCGAAGATGCTGAGCGCTTCCCGCCAGCAGGCCCGCGCGCGGTCCGGCTGGCGCAGCGCCTCCAGGGACTTGCCGAGCACCAACAGGACCGTTCCCCTGCGCCATTCACCGCCGATGCTGGTGAGCACGAGTGCCCGTTCGGCCTGGCCGGCGGCCGAGGCGACCTGATCGGTGGCGATATACACCTCGGCCAGCCGGAAGTGGGTCATCCCCTCCCACAGGCGCTGGCGGCTGTGCCGGAAGATCTCCAGCGCTTCCAGGAGCCGCCGCTCGGCCTCGTCGAGCCGGCCGGCGGCGGTCAGGGCGATGCCGAGCGCGTAGAGACCGTTGGCCAGACGTACGGACGCGTCGAACCGCCGGTAGATGACGACGGCCTGCTCGGTCAGGGTGACGGCGGTGGAGGGGTCTCCGGTCCCGATGCGGGCGCGGGCGATGTTGCAGAGCGCGCTCGCTTCCGAGGGGTGGTTCCCGTACCCCTGGAAGGTGCTCAGCGCCTGGCTCAGGTATCCCTCCGCGTCGCCGTGCCGCCCCTGGTAGTTGGCCACGATGCCGCGGTCGTTGAGTGCGTACGAGGAGGAGATGGGGTCCTCGGCGGTGGCGCCCAGCACCCCCGCCAGCCGGGCCTCCTCGTCCGCCTCGTCGAAGGAGCCGGTGGTCAGGTGCAGTCCGGTCAGTACGGACCGGGCGCGGGCCTCCGCGTACGGGTCTTCCGCCGCCTGAGCCGCCTCCTTGAGTCGCTCCGCGGTCAGCACGTACTGGCGGACATTGATGCCCGCCTCTCCCAGGTCGTTCGTCGCCATCAGCAGATCGACCGCCCGCCGCAGCGTGCTTCCGTAACCCAACTGGAGGGCGGCTGCCAGGAAACACGCGGACTCGGCGAAGAGCCAGTCGACGGCGCCGGCCCGGTCGGTGAAGTTCAGCCCGGGTGTCCCGGTGTCCTCCAGATGGTCGACCAGACGTTCGCCGGGCCGCTCCAGCGCGTACACGCCCCTGGCCGTCGCCAGGTAGAAGTCCAGCAGCCGGAACAGTGCCGCGTCCCGTTCGGACGGCGGCTGTTCGTCGCGCTCGGCGCAGGCCCGGGCGAAGAGACGGACCAGGTCGTGGAAGCGGTAGCGGCCCGGTGCCGCGGACTCCAGGAGGGAGGCGTCGACCAGGGACTCCAGCAGGTCCTCGGTCGCCTCGGCGGAGCGCTGGAGCATGGCCGCCGCCGCGTGCAGCGAGATGTCGGGACCGTCGGCGAGGCCCAGCAGCCGGAAGCCGCGGGCCTGTTCGGCGTCGAGCTGGCCGTAGCCGAGCTCGAAGGTGGCCTTGACGGCCTGGTCGCCCACCTGGAGTTCGTCCAGCCGGCGGCACTCGTCGGCGAGCTTCGACGCGAGCACGGAGACCGTCCAGGTGCGCCGCGCCGCCAGCCGGGACGCCGCGATGCGGATGGCCAGCGGCAGGAAGCCGCAGGCTCCCACCACGTCCAGGGACGCCTTGCGTTCGGCGCTGACGCGCTCCTCGCCGACGATGCGGCTGAAGAGCGTCATCGCTTCCTCGGGGCTCATCACGTCCAGGTCGATGAGATGCGCACCGGCGAGGTCGACCATCCGGGCCCGGCTGGTGATCAGTGCCGCGCAGCCCTTCGTGCCGGCCAGCAGGTGCCGGACCTGGGCGGCGTCGCGGGCGTTGTCCAGCAGGGTGAGCACGCGGCGGCCCGAGAGGAGTGAGCGGAAGAGCGCTGCCCGTTCCTCCACGCCGTCCGGTATGGCGGAGTCCGCGGTGCCCAGCGAACGCAGGAAGGCGCCCAGCACCGCCTCCGGTTCGGCGGCGGCCGGTCCCGCGCCCTGCAGGTCGACGTAGAGCTGGCCGTCCGGGAAGTGTTCGGCGGCGGCGTGTGCGACGTGCACGGCCAGCGTCGTCTTGCCGACGCCGCCGATCCCCGCCACGGCCGAGACCGCCATCACGGTGCCCTCGGCCTGCGCGAGCTGGTCCCTCAGCTCCTCGACGAAAGTGGCGCGGCCGGTGAAGTCCGCCACGGTGGCGGGCAGTTGGGCAGGCTGGGCGGGCTTGTGCGCGGCGGGTCTCTCGGGCTCGTGGGAGGAGAGGGTGAGGTCTTCGTCGGCCTCCAGGATGCGCTGCCGCAGCTCGGTGAGTTCGGCGCAGGGGTCGACGCCCAGTTCGTCGGCGAGCAGCCGCCGGGTGTCGGCGTACACGGCGAGGGACTCGGCCTGCCTGCCGCTGCGGTAGAGGGCGAGCATCAGCAGCTCGCGCAGCCGTTCGCGCAGCGGGTGCGCGGCGGTGAGGGCGGTGAGCTCGCTGACGGCCTCTCCGTGGCTGCCGACCTGGAGATCCAGGTCGAGCTTGTGCTCCTGGAGCGAGAGCTGCCACTCGGCGAGCCGGCCGCGCTGCCGTTCGGCGAACGGGCCGGGCACGTGGGCCAGCGGCTCGCCGCTCCACTGCCGGAGCGCGGCCGCGTACTGCTCACGCGCCCTGGAACGGTCCCCGCCCGCCGCGGACTTCTCCGCGTCGGCGACGTGCGCCATGGCGGTGTCCAGGTCCAGCGTGACGCCGGCACGGGCCCGGCCCGTACGCATCGCGTAGCCGCCGGACTCGCTCACCAGCAGCTCCGCGTCGGCACCGAGCGCCTTGCGGATACGCGAGGCGTACGTGCGCAGCGCGGCCTTCGCCTGGTCCGGGGGCTCCTCGCCCCACAGCGCGTCGATCAGCTCCTCCGCCGTCGCCGTATGCCCGTTGCGCAGCAACAGGGCGGCGAGCAGGGCGCGTTGCTGCGGTGAGCCCATGGCGAGTTCCTGATCGCCACGTCCGGCGCGGACGGGTCCGAGCACCCCGAAGCACAGCTGGTGCTCCTGATGCCAGGTCTCGCGTCCGATGTTCTCCTCGGCGCCCATTGGTGCCCCCTGCGCTCCGCTCTCCACTCCCGCAGGGGTCAGTCTGCCCTGCCCGTCAGCCTCACGTCAGCAGGGCACCTGCCTCTCCACGACACCTTCGAACTTCGGGCGCTTCGGCGCGGTTCACGACAACATGAGGGGGATCCTCCGGTAGCCGTGCGCGATGAAGCCTCCGACCGGCTCCAACTCCTCGGCGGGCACCGCGAGCCGCAGGCCGGGGAAGCGCTCGAACAGGGCGGGGAGCGCCGTGAGCGCCTCCATCCGGGCCAGTGGCGCGCCCAGGCAGAAGTGCACGCCGTGGCCGAACGACAGGTGCTCGGCATCCGAGCGCCGGATGTCGAACTCCCCGGCCGACGGGCCGTGTTTGCCCGGGTCCCGGCCGACGGCGGCGTAGGTGGCGAGGATCGGTTCACCCTTACGGATGGTGGCGCCGCCGTCGTCGCCTGACAGCTCGATGTCCTCCACCGCGTAGCGCAGCGGGAGGCTGGCGATGCTGGGAGCCCAGCGCAGCGTCTCCTCGACGACGTCGCTCCACGAGGCGTCGCCGTCCAGCACCAGCTTCAGCTGGTCGGGATGGGTGAGCAGTGCGTGCACCGCGTTGCCGATCAGGTTCACGGTGGTTTCGTGCCCGGCGCCGACGAGCAGCAGCAGAGTGTCGAGGAGTTCGACCTCGGACAGCTTGGAGCCGTCCTCGTCCCGCGCCGAGACCAGCAGACTCGTCAGGTCCTCACCGGGCTCCTCGCGCTTGAACGCGACAAGCGCGCCGAAGGCCGTCTGCACGTCCTGCGCGGTACGGGCCGCCTCCTCGGGGGAGACCGAGGTGTCCATGATCCGCTCGATGAGCCTGGCCATCTCGCCGCGCTGCTCCTCGGGGATGCCGAACAGCTCGCAGATGACGCCCATCGGCAGGGGATGCGAGTAGGCGGCGCGCAGATCGACCGGCTCACCCGCCGGCATGGCCGCCATCCCGTCGAGCAGCCGCCCGGTGATCCGCTCGACGCTGGGACGCATCGCCTCGGTACGCCGCCCGGTGAAGGCCGGGGCCACGAGCTTGCGCAGCCGCCGGTGCTCGGGTCCGTAGGAGCTGAACATGTTGGTGACGCCGACCCAGTACCGTATCCAGCTGTCCTGGAACTCGCCGCGCTGCCAGGCCGGCCAGTGCTGCCGGGGGTCTTTGGAGACGCGGGGGTCGGCGAGCAGCTGTTTGAGCAGCTCGAAGCTGCTGATGGACCAGGCGTGGATTCCGGCGGGGAGCTCTACGAGGGCTGCGGGGCCGAACGCGCGGAGGCTGTCGGCTTCTCCGTGGATGTCCCGGCCGGCGGGGTCGATGACGATGGGCTGCTGTTGCTGCTGTCCCATGGAGCGGCTCCTGCGTGGTCGATGCTGATCGGCGTGAATCGGGCGGGTAGCTGGGCGAGAGCGCGGTGGAAGGGACCGGGCCGGTAGACCAGTTGGTCGTGCTCGACGGTCAGCTCGATGTCGGAGAGCCAGGCGGTGAGCCGCTCGATGGCGGTGGTCGCGATGAGCAGTGCGGACCGCTGCACGGGACAGGAGTGCGGGCCCGCCGACCAGGCCAGGTGCGCGCCGCCGCCCGAACCGGTCGCGCCGCCGCCGGTACCGGCCGCCGTCCGGCCGTGCTGGGTGCTGGCCGCCGCGTAGGAGACCAGGACGAGCTGGCCCTTGCGGATCCAGACGCCGTGGAAGTAGACGTCCCGGGTGGGGTAGTGGGCCGAGTAGTTGGACATCGGCGGCTCGTTCTGCAGGACGTCCGCGATGGCGTCGCGCGGGGTCAGCGCACCGCCGGACAGGGTGCTGTAGTAACGGTCGTCGGTGAGCATCCGGGCCAGGGCGTTGCCGATCAGATTGGTCGTCGGCTCATGGCCGGCGCCCATCGTGAGCACGATCTGGTGGACGACCTCCTCGTCGCTGAGTCCGGCCGGGTGGTCCATGAACCAGGAGGTGATGTCCGGTCCGCGCTGCTGTTTCTTGGCGCCGATCAGCTCTCCTACGTAGCCCTCGAACGAGGCGTTGGCCTCCGCCGCCTCCTCGGGGCCGTTGCTCTCCAGCAGCCCGGCGATCGCCTGGATGAGCCGGTCGCTGTAGGAGTCGGGCATCCCGAACAGCCGGTTGAAGAGCATCAGCGGCAGCCGTCGCGCGTACTGCCGCATCAGGTCGGCCTCGCCGGCCGTGCCGAAGTCGGCGATGAGGGCGTCGGCCGCCTCCACCACGAGTGCGCGCAGCTCGTGCGGCGGTATCCGGTCGAAGCTGTCGGTGATCACCTGCCGGTAACGCTCGTGCGCCTCCCCGTCGTTGAAGAGCACGTTGGGGCGCCAGCCGAGCATTCCCACGATGGGGGAGTCGGCCGGCACGGTCTGCTGCCAGGTGCGTGAGTCCTTGGACCAGGTGACGGGGTCGTGCAGCAGGTCCAGGGCCGCCCGGTAGTCCGTCACCAGCAGCGCGCCCACCTCCGGCGCGATCTCGACGGGGGCGAGCGCGCCGTACCGGCGCAGCCGTTCGTAGACGGCGTGCGGGTCGGCGGCGAACTCCGGCCCGTACAGCTGTGCCACCTGGTGGCTGGGCGGCGCCATCGGCGGAGGCATGACGCCGCGGGGCGTGCCGGACGCGCCGGGTACGCCGGGCCTGCGAGGGGAGGTCACGCTGTCTCCTGTGGCGTGTGGGCCAGCACGTGGCCGACGAGGGCTATCAGCGCGTCGGCGGACTGGTCGCGGTCGCGGGCGTCGCACAGCACGAGGGGCGTCTCGGGGTGCAGGTCGAGGTGGTCACGGAGCGTCGAGGGGTGGTGGGACGGCGAGTCGGGGAAGGTGTTGACGGCGACCGCGTAGCGCAGCCCGGCCTCCTCGACCATGTCCATCACCTCGAAGGAGTCCGAGAGCCGACGGGTGTCGGCCAGCACCAGTGCTCCCAGCGCGCCGCGCGCGATGTCCTGCCACAGCGGCCGGAAGCGGCGTTGGCCCGGTGTGCCGAACAGGTACAGCACGAGATCGCCGGGCAGCGTCAGCCGGCCGAAGTCGATCGCGACCGTCGTCGTGGACTTCTCCCGCACCCCCGCGAGATCGTCCACGAGCGCGCCGCTGCGCGTCATGACTTCCTCGGTGTGCAGCGGAGCCGTCTCGGACAGCGAGCGGATGAAGGTCGTCTTGCCCACCCCGAACGGGCCTGCGACCAACAGCTTCACCAGGGTCTGGGGCCTGTCCTCGGCGAGGTAGAAGTTGTCGCCGGGAGCGGCTGAGCCGTCAGCCGGACCGTCGACGGGACCGTCACCGGGACGACTTGAGAGTACGGAGTCCATCGAGAACCTTTTCCAGAATCCGCCGTTCGGGCAGTTCGGCGTCGGACACGGGCGCACGGGCCAGCAGCAGGCCCTCGTCGACCAGATCGGCCACCAGGACCTTCACCACGCTGACCGGCAGCCGCAGATGCGCGGCCGCTTCGGCGAGGGACAGCGCCCCCGGCCGGAGCAGCTCCAGCAGCCGTCGCTGCTCGGGACGGAGTCCGCCTGACATGGGGTCGACCGCACCGTGCAGCACGGTGAGCCGGTCCAGTGTGTTGCGGCTGGGGTGAGCGCGTCCTGTGGTGGCCAGGTAGGCCGGCACCAGACGTCTGTGGTCACGCGGCGGCGGTGTCATGCCGTGCTGTCGTGCCGTGGCGGACTGTTCATGGCCTTGGCGCCCAGGGTGGCCACCTGGACCTGCATGTGGTGGGTGACCACGCCCATGTTGACGTCCCGGTCGGCGAAGACGGCCAGGCAGGTGTTCTGGCCGGCGGGTATCGCGAACACCCAGCCGAGATCGGACTCGATCACGGTCTGCCGGAGCTGGACGTCGTAGTTCCCGGCGAAGGCGGCGGTGGTGGTACGGGCGGCTCCCTGCAGCGCGGACAGCATGGCGGCGACGCCCTCCGCGGCTTCCTGCCGCAGTCCCGGCGAGCGGCCCTCGATGAGACCGTCACCGGAGATGACGGCCGCGTGGATCACATGTGGCAGATCGAGGAGCGGCGTCAGCACCCAGGAGGTGTCCTCCCGGACGGATCGGCGTGTGGGGGTGGTCATGCGGGCGGATTCCCTTCGGAGGCAGGGGGATCGGCACGTTCGTGGTCGGCGTGGTCGGCGTGCAGGGCATGGTCGCCGTGTTCCTGTTCGACGTTGTCGGCCGAGGTTGCCGACGACGCCTCGATCCCTGTATCGGCGGCGGCCTCGGCCCTCCCGGAGTCGACGGCCCTCCCGGAGCCGACGGCGGCCCGGCCCGAGGCGGTGCCCTGCTGGAACGCGGACCAGCGCTCCGCGCTCTCCTCGGGTGACGCGGCAGGAGCCGCGCCGGCTTCCGTGCGGGGGCCCTCGGCCACCCACGACTCCGCATCGCCGTCTGCGTCGGCCGGCTGCTCCTGCTCGGCGGTCGGCCGCCGCCTGCTGCGGCGAGGCAGCTCCTCCTCGGCCCCCGGTACGGGGACATCGGAACCGGCATCCGAGGGGGCGAGAAGGCGGCTGTCGGTGCCCGCGCGGCCCGGCAGGGTGCGCGCGCCGGCGGTCGGCAGCGGTGCCATCGCGGACATCGGCTGATCCGTTTCGTCGAGAAGGGTGAGCAACGGCTCGCCCGGTATATGGACGACCGCTCGCACCCCGCCGTACGGGGAGGCCTCCACATGCGTGCTGAACCCGTACTGGCGCACCAGCCGGCCGATGGCGGCCAGACCGTTGCGCGGCGGGTCTCCGAGCTCGGTGATCAGCACCGGCTCCTCGCCGGACATCAGCCTCTTGGCGCGGGTCAGTTCGTCGGCGTGCATGCCCACGCCGGCGTCGTCGATGATCACGGAGGCCCCGCGGTTGCCCTGCTGGAGCGTGACGGCGACGGGCAGGTCGGGGTGTGAGTAGTGCAGGGCGTTGGCCATCAGCTCGGTCAGCGTGACGGCGACCGGCTCGGCGGCGCGGGCGATCACACCCACCGGGTCGCGCAGCTGGTTGGTGACCTGGATGCGCTCGTAGCCGTTGAGCCGGGACATGGCGCCGACGACGATGTCGGCGAGGTGTGAGTTGTCCCGGGTCAGTCCGGGCCAGGCTCCGCACACGACCGCCGTGGACTGGATGCGGCGCAGCGCCTGCTCGTTGAGGAAGTCGGCGGCCAGCAGGTCCTCGGCGACCAGTGGGTCGTCGTACTTCTCCTGCATCCGCTGCAGCAGCGTCTGCAGCTGGTAGAGGAGCGCCTGGATGGTGGTGGTGGATCCGCGCAGGGCGGCCTGGGCGGCGGAGTCGACGCGCAGTCGCTCCTTGCCGATCGCCTCACTCACCTGAGTCAGCACCGCCTCCAGCGACCGGTCCAGAACCGGGCTCGGCGTTCCGGCGCCGAGCGGCCCGCGGACCGCGACATTGGGGTGGGCGAGCGAGGCGGCCAGATCCGGGATGCGGGCGCCCGCGAGGTGGCTGAGCTCGGCCTCGGCGGCCTGCAGCCGTGCTCCGAGGTCGGCACTGTGCCGGGAGGCGTTGCCGAGGTCCGTCTCGGCCGCCGCGAAGCGCGATCGCAACCGGTGCGCTTCCCGGCGTGAGCGGGCGAGCAACAGGGCCAGAGCGACGGCGGCGACTGTACCCAAGGCGAGAAAAACGATCAGCGCCACCGGTGTGTCGGTCATCGGTGTCCTTGGTCAAGGGGATGGCTGGCGGGGGGTTTTGGGCAGCGGGCGGGGCTCGGCAGCGGTCAGCGCCCGACGGTTCCCACATGTTGCCGCAGTCAACTGCTTCGCACACCCGTTTGCGGAACATCAGTACGCATCGGCTGCCCGGTTTCCGCGGGCGAACGGGATTGCTTCGGGTTTGACCATCGTCGGAAAGTGCCCCGGCAGCGGGTCAGTCGACCCTGCCGAGCCAGATCGGGTTGGTCATCGCGGCCATCGCGCCCGGCAGCCCGGGCGGCGACCCCTCGGCCGGGCTGTGGCGTATCTCCGCCCGTACGTAGGTCGCCAGCGATGCCGTGGTCCGCCACTCCAGCGGCTTCGCGGAGACCTCCCCTGTGAGCATCTCGCCCTGGTCCGTGAGCAGTCGGGCCGTGGCACCTTCCGCGGCGCCGGTCACCTCCAGGCGGACGGCCACCTCCGCGTCCGGATCCAGCGCCAACCGCTCCCCGATGCCCGCGTGTTCGCCGCGGGGGCCGCTCGCCGTGAGGGTCAGCGAGATCCGTGAGGACTCCGCGAGATAACTCCGGCCCGCCCGGATGCCTTCCAGCAGGGCGTGCCGCGACAGTTCGTCCGCGTGGACCACCGTCTGCGGCAGGCCGACGGTCTGGGGCTCCCTGTGCGCGTCACTGCTGCCCATGGCGGGGAGCCGGCCGTCTCCGTCGGGCCGGCTCGTCAGCATGTTGTCCCAGGCGGCCACGGCGAGTTCGTCGTCCGCGGTCCACGGGCCGTTCCAGACCTCGACCGCGTCCGCGTCCGCGTAGCCGAACTTCCACTGGCAGCCCACGAAGGGGCAGTTGGGGTGCGCCGGTACGACCAGGCCGCCCGCCTTGTGTATCCGGCGGGCGTAACGGGAGAACGCGTCGTCCCGGGCGCGGTAGCGCCAGTCGACGAAGGTGCCCGGGTCGGTGCCGAGGGCCAGGAAGTGACCGTTGCGGGTGGTGACCTCCTCGCCGCAGAGAATGAGGAAGTCCTCATCCCACAGTCCCGCCCAGGCGCCGTGCCCCGACGTGGTGTTGTGCTCGGTGGTGGCGATGAAGTCCAGCCCCGCCTCGCGTGCCGCCGCGGCGGTCTCCGCCGGGGTGCGCTTGCCGTCCGAGTGCACCGTGTGCAGATGGCAGTCGCCGCGATACCAGGCACGGCCACGGCCCCGCGCGCGCTCCGGGGGGTGGGCGGTCCGTGGCGTCTCGCCCTGCTCACCGTGCCGGAGGGTGACGGTGACCTCGTAGTCCATCCCCTGCGGGGCCACCGTGTAGGGACCGAGGACGACGTTCCAGGTGCCCGGTCGCACCGGGCCGGCCAGATAGCCGGGGGTCGCCTCCCGCGCGCTGATCGCGAAACTGTCGCGGGCGCCGCCGGACCAGCCACGGAAGCCGCGGCCGCCCAGTGCCGTGCCGCGCTCGTCGAAGACGCCGATGTCCAGTGCGTTGCCCTTGGTGCCGGCCGGGACCGCCGGCTTGTCGTAGGTGTAGGACACGGCGATCTCGCGGACGCCGGTGGGCACTTCGACGGGCAGGTAGACGAAGTCGGGCGCGCCGGTGGGCAGATGGCCGCGTATCGTCCTGGTGTCCTCGGCACCGCTCTCGGCCCGGGCGAAGCTCACGCCGTCGGGCGTGAACACACTCGCCGCCCCCGCTCCCGCCACCGCCGACATCCTCAGTACGCCGCGTCTGTCCATACCGGTCATGTCCGCCTTCCCCTGCGCGCCGCGACCCCGTGCCCGTCACCGTCGTCGTGTGCGGCGTCGGATGCCCCACGAGTCACCGTTCTACGCGCCGGACAAGGACGGCGGTACCCCTGTGGACAACTCAGGGACAACTTCGCGAGGCGTCCGGCACCGCGGAGGATGTGAGATTGTCCGCAACAGCCGCCCCGGAATGTTCCGAAGTGATGCCGAAGACCGCTCGTATGCTCGGTCCATGACTTCGAGTGCGCAGGCAGCCCCCACCGCCACTGCCATGCGGCGAGCCCTCCGCCGTGCCCGGGACGGCGTGGCGCTGGACGCCGCCGAGGCCACCGTGCTGCTGCAGGCGCGCGGTGCGGATCTCACCGCGCTCGCCGAGTCCGCGGCCCGGGTGCGGGACGCCGGGCTGGCGGCGGCCGGGCGCCCCGGGGTGATCACGTATTCGCGCGGGGTCTTCATCCCGCTGACCCGGCTGTGCAGGGACACCTGCCACTACTGCACGTTCGTCACGGTGCCCGGAAAGCTGCGGCGCGAGGGTCACGGGATGTTCCTCTCGCCCGACGAGGTGCTCGACATCGCGCGGCGCGGCGCCGAGACGGGCTGCAAGGAGGCCCTGTTCACACTCGGCGACAAGCCCGAGGCCCGCTGGCCCGAGGCCCGCGAGTGGCTCGAATCGCACGGTTATGACGACACGCTGTCCTACGTACGGGCCATGGCCATCCGCGTCCTCGAGGAGACCGGCCTGCTGCCGCACCTCAACCCCGGGGTGCTGTCCTGGACGGACCTGCAGCGGCTCAAGCCGGTCGCCCCGTCGATGGGCATGATGCTGGAGACCACCGCCGAGCGGCTGTGGAGCGAGCCGGGCGGGCCGCATTACGGGTCGCCGGACAAGGAGCCGGCGGTGCGGCTGCGGGTGCTGGAGGACGCGGGGCGGTCCAACGTCCCCTTCACCACCGGGCTACTGGTCGGGATCGGCGAGACCTACGAGGAGCGAGCCGAGTCCCTCTTCGCGCTGCGCCGCGTGCAGCGCGCGTACCACGGCATCCAGGAACTCATCATGCAGAACTTCCGCGCCAAGCCGGACACGGCCATGCGCGGGATGCCGGACGCCGAACTCGAGGAACTGGCCGCCACGATCGCGGTGGCCCGGCACATCATGGGCCCCTCCGCCCGCATCCAGGCCCCGCCGAACCTGGTCGACGGGGAGTACGCGATGCTCATCGGCGCCGGTATCGACGACTGGGGCGGCGTCTCACCGCTGACCAAGGACCACGTCAACCCCGAGCGCCCGTGGCCGCAGATCGACGAACTGGCCGAACACACAGCCGGTTCCGGCTTCACACTGCGCGAACGGCTCCCCGTCTACCCCGAGTTCATCCGCCGCGGCGAACCCTGGCTGGACCCCCGGCTGCTGCCGCACGTCAACGCGCTCGTGGACCCGGAGACCGGCCTGGCCCGCGAGGACGCCCCGCTCGAGGGCCGCCCCTGGCAGGAGCCCGACGAGGGTTACCTCGCCCCGTCCGGACGTACGGATCTGCACCGCACCATCGACACCGAGGGCCGCACCGCCGACCGCCGGGACGACTTCGACGAGGTCTACGGCGACTGGGAGACCCTGCGTGAGCGGGCACAGCCGGGGATGGCGCCGCAGCGCATCGACACCGACGTGCGCACCGCGCTCGCCCGGGCGGCCGAGGACCCGGTCCGGCTCACCGACGACGAGGCGCTCGCCCTGCTGCACGCGGACGGCCCGGCGCTGGACGCGCTGTGCCGCATCGCCGACGAGCTGCGCCGCGACGTGGTCGGTGACGACGTCACCTACATCGTCACCCGCAACATCAACTTCACCAACGTCTGCTACACCGGTTGCCGCTTCTGCGCCTTCGCCCAGCGCCGCACGGACGCCGACGCCTACACCCTCTCGCTGGACCAGGTCGCCGACCGCGCGCAGCAGGCGTGGGACGTGGGCGCGGTCGAGGTGTGCATGCAGGGCGGCATCCACCCGGACCTGCCGGGCACCGCCTACTTCGACATCGCACGGGCGGTGCGGGAGCGGGTGCCGGGCATGCACGTGCACGCCTTCTCCCCGATGGAGGTCGTCAACGGCGCCACCCGCACCGGCCTGTCCATCCGGGACTGGCTCACCGAGGCAAGGGAGGCGGGCCTGGGGTCCATCCCGGGCACCGCCGCGGAGATCCTGGACGACGAGGTCCGCTGGATCCTCACCAAGGGCAAACTGCCCGCCGCCACCTGGGTCGAGGTCATCAAGACGGCACACGAGCTGGGCATCCGCTCGTCCTCCACGATGATGTACGGGCATGTGGACCAGCCCCGGCACTGGCTGATCCACCTTCGGCAGCTCGCCCGGATCCAGCAGTCGGCGGCCGAGAAGGGAGTGGAGGGCTTCACCGAGTTCGTCACTCTGCCCTTCATCCACACGAACGCGCCCGTCTATCTGGCAGGCATCGCCCGCCCCGGCCCGACCACACGCGACAACCGCGCGGTGACCGCGATG
>NZ_JBOHCV010000440.1:0-6224 GCF_050698815.1 Streptomyces sp. | reverse complement strand
GGGAGCACGACCTCCAGGTAGCACTTCAGCTTCGGCTCCGTGCCGCTCGGGCGCACCACCACGCGGGCCTTCTCCACGCCGGCTGCCGGGTCGCCGGACAGCTGGTAGCGCAGGCCGTCGGTGGGCGGCAGGGCGCCGGTGCCCTCGGTCAGGTCCTCGGCGGAGACGACGGCGAGACCCGCGAGGGCGGTCGGGGGGTGCGCGCGGAGGCGCTCCATCGCTGCGGCGATGAGGGAGAGGTCCTCGACGCGTACCGACAGCTGGTCGGTCGCGTGCAGCCCGTGCTCCACGGCCAGATCGTCGAGCAGATCGGTCAACGAGCGGCCCGCCAATTTGAGTTCGGCGGCCAGTTCGGCGATGAGCAGTGCGGCCGTGATGCCGTCCTTGTCGCGTACGCCGTCGGGGTCGGCGCAGTACCCCAGCGCCTCCTCGAAGCCGTACCGCAGATTCTCCACCCGGGCCAGCCACTTGAAGCCGGTCAGCGTCTCCTCGTACGGAAGCTCCGCCGACCGTGCGATCCGGGAGAGCAGCGAGGAGGAGACGATCGTCGTCGCGAACGTGCCGCGCGCCCTCTTGTGCACCAGGTGAGCGGCGAGCAGCGCGCCGGTCTCGTCGCCGCGCAGCATGCGCCAGCCGCCGTCGGCGTCCGGGTCGGGTACGGCGACGGCGCAGCGGTCGGCGTCCGGGTCGTTGGCGAGGACGAGATCGACTGCACCGGCCGTGACGGGCGCGTCCCGGGCGGTCGCGAAGGCGAGGTCCATCGCGCCCGGCTCCTCCGGGTTGGGGAAGGAGACGGTGGGGAAGTCCGGGTCGGGCTCGGCCTGTTGAGGCACGGGCAGCGGGGCGGGGAAGCCCGCCCGTACGAAGGCCGCGTGCAGCGTGCGGGAGCTGACGCCGTGCAGGGCGGTGTGCACGACCCGCACCTCGCGCGGCGCGCCCGGCGTCAGCACCGCGGCCGTACGGGCGAGATACGCCTCGACGATCTCCGCGCCCAGCACGTCCCAGCCCGACGCGGGGCGTGGCACCCCGGCGAGCGGGCCGACGGCGTCGATGGCGGCGGCGATGCCCGCGTCGGCGGGCGGAACGATCTGGGATCCTCCGCCCAGATAGACCTTGTAGCCGTTGTCGCGGGGCGGGTTGTGGCTGGCGGTGACCATCACGCCCGCGACGGCGCCGAGATGGCGGATGGCGAAGGCGAGTACGGGCGTGGGCAGCGGCTCGGGCAGCAGGGCGGCGCGCAGCCCCGCACCGGTCATCACCGCGGCGGTGTCGCGCGCGAAGTCGAGGCTGCGGTGGCGGGCGTCGTAACCGATGACGACGAGTCCGGGGGTGGTGCCGGCAGCGCCGCCGCTCGCGTGGCCCTGCTCGCGCAGGTAGGCGGCGAGTCCGGCGGCGGCCCGGATCACGACGGAACGGTTCATCCGCATCGGACCCGCGCCCAGTTCACCGCGCAGCCCGGCCGTGCCGAACTGGAGAGTGCCGCGGAAGCGGGCGGCCAGCTCCCCGTGGTCGGCCGCCTCGATGAGCTTCGCCAGCTCCTCGCGGGTCTCGGGGTCGGGGTCCTCGGCCTGCCAGTCGCGGGCGCGGGCGGTCAAGACCGCGAGCTCTTCCGTCGGTCCGTCCGTCGGGTCTTCCTGCACGGTTCGGTTCCTGCCTTTCCCTCAGATCCGGTCCCTCAGATCCGGCCCAGCACCTGCGCCAGCAGCGAACCCATCCGGGTGGCCGATTCGCGGCCCGCCTGGAGCACCTCTTCGTGGTTGAGGGGTTCGCCGGTCATGCCCGCCGCGAGGTTGGTCACCAGGGAGATGCCCAGCACCTCCGCGCCTGCCTCGCGGGCCGCGATCGCCTCCAGCACGGTGGACATGCCGACCAGGTCCCCGCCGATGGCGCGGACCATGCCGATCTCGGCGGGCGTCTCGTAGTGCGGGCCGGGAAGCTGCACGTACACGCCCTCTTCGAGGGAGGAGTCGATCTCCCGGCACAGGGTGCGCAGCCGGGGGGAGTAGAGGTCGGTGAGGTCGATGAAGTTGGCGCCGACGATGGGGGACGTGGCGGTCAGGTTGATGTGGTCCTTGATGAGGACGGGCTGGCCCGGCACCATGTCGCCGCGCAGGCCGCCGCAGCCGTTGGTGAGTACGACGGTCTTGCAGCCCGCCGCGACGGCCGTACGGACGCCGTGCGCGACGGCGGCGACGCCGCGGCCCTCGTAGAAGTGGGTGCGGCCGAGGAAGACGAGGCACTTCTTGTCACCCAGTTCGTGGGAACGCACCGTCCCCGAGTGCCCCGCCACGCCGGGCGGTGCGAAACCGGGCAGCTCGGTCACCGGGAACTCGGACTTGGGCGCCCCGAGCGCGTCGGCGGCGGGCACCCAGCCGGAGCCCATCACGAGGACCACGTCATGGCTGTCCGTGCCGGTCAGCTCCCGCAGCCGCTCGGCGGCGGCGTCGGCGGAACGGTACGGATCGTCGGCGGTGTTCGAGGCTGAAGCGTTCACGCGGTGAGCCTAGCCTGTTCGGGCCTACGCGCGTAGAAGCCCTCCGGAAAACGGCGCGGAACCCTCACAGTGCGGTCCACCGGTTTGTGGGTGCGGGTGCGTGCCGCTGCGGTGCGTGCGTCCGGACGGCATGATTTATGGCCCGACCCCCCGGAAAGATCTTGTGTGCCCCTCACTTGTCGGGCCACAAATCACGCTTGAGTGTCCGGCCACCCACACCTCCGGGTCCCGCCCCCTCCCGTCGTCGGGCGGCTGACGCTCTCCTTGGACACGATTTCCCCGGCGGGAGGGGGTGGGACGCGCTTGGGGTCTCCCCGCCGAAGGTAGGGGAAGGTGGTTCCGGGACACCCTTGGGGTCTCCCCGCCGCAGGTAGGGGAAGTGATTTTCGGCCCGGGAGGCTCGACAGGGGCCCCGGAAAGTCTCCGGAGCTCCCGGGCCGTAAATCATGCCGTCCCGGGACCGTCGCCGCAGCGGCACGCACCCGCACCCACCACGCACCCGAAAACGCTCAGCAGGGGCGTTTGCGGAGTTCCATGACGTAGTCGTGCGGCGCGCCCGCGGACTCCGCCGCGTCGGCGATGTCGCCGAGATACCGGGCCGCGGGCAGTCCGCCCTCGTAGCCGTTGAGTACGTAGCACCAGGCCGTCGCCTCGCCGTCCAGCGTGTGGACCCGCAGCCGTGTCCGGCGGTAGATGCCGAGGTCGACGCCCTCCCACCGGTCCAGGGAGTCCTCGTCCATGTCGGCGATGTCGTACAGCGACACGAACACCTGCGCCGCCGGCGACTCGACGACCGTCGCCAGCGCGCCCTCCCAGCCCAGCTGCTCGCCGCCGAACGTCAGGCGCCAGTCGGTGACCCACCCCGTGCCGCGCAGCGGGGAGTGCGGGGCGCGGCGCGACATGAGCCGCGCGTCGAGGTTCGCGGCGTAGGCGGCGTAGAGCGACATGACGACGAGAGTACGGGAGAGCCCGGCGGGGACGGCGCCGCCGTAGGGGGTACCGGGGTCGGCCCCGGGGCGGGTGCGGGACGGGTGCGGGACGGGTGCGGGGGCGGGCGCCCGCAACAGCGTTCGGAGGGGGCGCGGCGACGCCGGTGAGCGGGTGCGGGACACTGGACACGTGACTCGGATCGTGATCATTGGTGGCGGACCCGGCGGCTACGAGGCGGCCCTGGTGGCGGCCCAGCTGGGGGCGGATGTGACCGTCGTGGACAGCGACGGTCTCGGCGGCGCGTCGGTGCTCACCGACTGCGTGCCCTCCAAGACCCTCATCGCCACCGCCGAGGTCATGACGAACTTCGACTCCTCCTACGAGGAGCTCGGTATCCGTGTCGAGGACAGCACCCATGACCCGAACGACCCGGCCCGGGTGGTCGGTGTCGAGCTCGGCAAGGTCAACCGCCGGGTCAAGCGGCTCGCGCTGGCGCAGTCGCACGACATCACCGCGTCCGTGACCCGTGCCGGCGGCCGGGTGCTGCGCGGCCGGGGCCGGCTGGAGCCCGCGCAGGGGCCGGACGGGTCGCGGGAGGTCGTCGTCACCTTCGCGGACGACCGGCGGGACGGCGGTGCGGAGGAGCGGCTGACCGCCGACGCGGTGCTGATCGCGACCGGTGCCCACCCGCGTGAGATCCCCGACGCCCAGCCGGACGGCGAGCGGATTCTCAACTGGAAGCAGGTCTACGACCTCGAGGATCTGCCCGAGGAGCTGATCGTGGTCGGCTCGGGTGTGACCGGAGCCGAGTTCGCCGGTGCTTACCGGGCGCTGGGTTCGCGGGTCACGCTCGTCTCGTCCCGTGACCGGGTGCTGCCGGGTGAGGACCCGGACGCCGCGGCGGTGCTGGAGGACGTCTTCCGGCGTCGCGGCATGAACGTCATGGCGCGCTCCCGTGCCGCCTCGGCCAAGCGGGTCGACGACCACGTGGAGGTGACGCTGGCGGACGGTCGTACGATCACCGGCAGCCACTGCCTCGTCGCCGTCGGCGCCGTACCGAACACCACGGACATGGGTCTGGAGGAGGCCGGGGTGCGGTTGAAGGACTCCGGCCACATCTGGACCGACAAGGTCTCCCGCACCTCCGCGCCGGGCGTCTACGCGGCGGGTGACTGCACCGGCGTCTTCGCGCTCGCCTCGGTGGCGGCGATGCAGGGCCGGATCGCGATGTACCACTTCCTGGGCGAGACCGTCACGCCGCTCAACCTCAAGGCCGTCTCGGCGAACGTCTTCACCGACCCCGAGATCGCCACCGTCGGCTACAGCCAGGCCGACGTGGACAGCGGCAGGATGGACGCCTGGTGCGTCAAGCTGCCGCTGCTGCGGAACCCGCGCGCGAAGATGCAGGGCATCCGGGACGGCTTCGTGAAGCTGTTCTGCCGTCCGGGCACCGGCATCGTGGTGGGCGGCGTGGTGGTCGCACCGCACGCGAGCGAACTGATCCACCCCATCTCGATCGCGGTCGACAACAACCTCACGGTGGGTCAGGTGGCGAACACCTTCACGGTGTACCCGTCGCTGACCGGTTCGATCGGCGAGGTGGCACGGCAGTTGCACACGCGGAAGACGGCCGAGGACGGCTGACAGGTCAGCCGTTTGCCGCATATATCACGCCAGCCGTACGCGTATGAACAACTTCTGGTAATCGGCGCAAACTGCTGAAACCAGACGGTCGTTGGCGTTACTGTCAGTTTCGTGTTCGCTGCGGAACGTCGTCAATTGATCCTCGAAATGGTGCGTGCCAACGGAGCGGTATCGCTCAGGGAGCTCGCCCGCGTCGTCCAGACCTCGGAAGTCACGGTCCGCCGTGACGTGCGGGCGCTGGAGGCCGAAGGGCTGCTCGACCGTCGGCACGGCGGAGCTGTGCTCCCGGGTGGCTTCACCCGCGAGTCCGGCTTTCCACAGAAGTCCCATCTAGCGACCGCGGAAAAGACGGCCATCGCCGATCTCGCCGCCGGTCTCGTCGAAGAAGGTGAGGCCATCGTCGTCGGCGCGGGTACGACGACACAGGAGCTCGCGCGCCGGCTCGCGCGCGTACCGGGTCTGACGGTGGTGACCAACTCCCTGCTGGTCGCACAGGCGTTGGCGCACGCCAACCGCGTCGAGGTGGTGATGACCGGCGGCACCCTGCGCGGGTCGAACTACGCGCTTGTCGGCAGCGGTGCCGAGCAGTCCCTGCAGGGACTGCGGGTCTCCCGTGCGTTCCTGTCCGGGAGCGGGCTCACGGCCGAGCGCGGACTCTCCACCTCCAACATGCTCTCGGCGAGCGTCGACCGTGCGCTGGTGCAGGCCGCGGCGGAGGTCGTCGTCCTTGCCGACCACACGAAGCTGGGTACGGACACGATGTTCCAGACGGTCCCGACGGACGTCATGGCCCGGCTGGTGACGGACAGGCCGTCGCCGCAGGAGGACCGTGCGGGGACGGAGTTGCAGGCACTGGCGGACCAGGGCGTGCAGATCACCGTCGCGGGGCTGACCGGGAACAGCGCCGAAGGGCCCTCGCCGCAGGGAGGTGCGGGTGCACGTGGCGCGGATTCCGGGTCCGGTCGCCGGGACCGGGACCTGCCGATGCCGGGGCAGCGGCGGAACCATCCGCCGGGCCCGCCGGGTCCGTCCTCGGCGCACTCGCCGTCGCCGCTGCGCAGTGCGCCCCCGCTGCCGGAGCAGACCGGGGGCGCCGGCCGGATCGCCGACCTGGCACCCCGGCGGAGATAGCTCTCCGGGGCGGACGAAGTGGCGG
>NZ_JBOHCV010000439.1:0-6486 GCF_050698815.1 Streptomyces sp. | reverse complement strand
CATCTACAGCTACGGCATCGCCGCCGCCGAGACCGTGCCGGTCGCCCTCGCCCTCTTCCTCGCGGGCGGCGGCTCGATCGCCGAAGCGGTGCCGGCCGCCGCCTGCCTGTCCCGGGTCGCCGACTCCGCTCCCGCGCTGGCTGGGGCGCTGGCCGGTGCCTTCGGCGGCGGCGCCGTCATTCCCGGCAGCTGGCGGGCGGCCTGCCGGACGCTGTCCGGCTGCGCGCTTCCCCGCCTCGCCGACACCGACCTCGTCGAACTCGCCGAGCTGCTCGCCCGTACCGAACTGACCACCCCCGAGTACGCACCCGGGTGCACATCCGTGGAAGGACCGATCCGCACATGACACCGCAACTGGAGGACCGCATCACCGGCTGCCTGGTCGGAGCCGCGGTCGGCGACGCGCTGGGCGGTCCGGTCGAGGGATGGACGCCGGAGCAGATCCTCGAGCGGCACGGTGGCCGGGTGCGCGGCATCGTCGGCCCCTTCTACGAGGAGTGGCGCACCGCCCGGCCCATCGCGCCGTACCACAAGGGTGACGGGCACGTCACCGACGACACCCTCATGACGCACGCCCTCGTGCGGGTCTACGAGGCGGTACGGGACCACCTCGACGCCTACTCCGTCGCCGGCCATCTGGTGCCCGACCTGATCGGGAACCCCCGCTGGATTCCCGAACTCGAGGCCGAGGCACTGCCGTTGCAGCGCATCTTCCTCGCCGAGAAGTGGATGGTCGCACGGCTGCACTACGGTCACGTCGACCCGCGTGAGGCGGGCGTCGGCAACATCGTCAACTGCGGTGCAGCGATGTACATGGCGCCGGTGGGCGCCGTCAACGCCGGTCATCCGGCGGCTGCTTACGCCGAGGCGCTGGATGTGGCCGGCGCCCACCAGTCCTCGTACGGTCGGGAGGCCGCGGGCGTGTTCGCGGCGGCCGTCGCCGCCGCCTGCGCGCCTGGCGCGACGCCGCGTTCCGTCGTCGACGAGTCGCTCGCGCTGGCCAAGGACGGCACCCGCGGCGCCATCGAGGCGGTGTGCGAAGTGGCGGTGCGGCACGACGACTTCGAGGGCGCCCTGAAGCCGCTGCGGGAGGCGGTCGCCCCCTTCGACACCGTCGGCCCGGATTACCGGCAGCCCTCCCTCGGGGCGCGCCGCCCCTCGCGGCTGCACTCCATCGAGGAACTGCCCATCGCGCTCGGCATGCTGCTGGTGGGCGACGGGGACTTCCGCCACACGGTCCTGGGCTCGGTCAACTACGGCCGCGACTGCGACTCCATCGCCACCATGAGCGGCGCGATCGTCGGCGCGCTGTACGGCGAGCCGGCCGTGCCGCGGGAGTGGAGCGAGGAGGTCGCCCGCGCCAGCAGGCTCGACCTGCACGCCCCGGCGGGGGCGCTGGCCGAGGTCACCCGCGAGGTCTTCGCCCGCGACCGGCGCCGCCGCCGGGACCACGAGACCGCGTTCGCGGCCATCGCGGGGGCGTGACGATGTCCAGCTCCTCCGGCGGTCATCCGGCCACCTCCTCCGCGCCCGGGCGGGAAACCTCGGCCTCCCCGGGGCCGGGCTCGCTCACGGCGACCACCGCACCGGCGCCCTTGCGCCTCACCTGGGTGCAGCCCGAGGACCTGGTCGGGCACGAGCTGCGGCAGGCGGCCGAGGACGGCCGCGACGCGGCGGCGATCGAGCGCGAATGGCTCGCGGCGGGCGGCGCCACCGCGCCCGAACGGGCCGGGGCCTCACCGGACCCGGCCGACCCGCGCCTTCGGGCGCTCGCCGGTCGGCTGCTCGACGAACTCGCCCTGCTACCTTCCCCGTCGGCCGCGACGGAGCCCACGGACCTCGCGGCGATCAAGGCAGCCTGCCCGACCTGGCCCGCGCCTTCCGCGGGCGAGGCCGAAGGCAACCCGCCGCCCGGACAGGGCCTGAGGGCGCGGCTGGAAGCCGGGTGGCTGGGGCGGGCAGCCGGCTGCCTGCTCGGGAAGCCCATCGAGAAGCTGCCCCTCGCCGGCATCCGCGAGCTCGCCCCGGCCATCGGCAACTGGCCGCTGGAGCGCTGGTTCACGGAAGTGGGCCTGCCCGCCGACACCGCCGCGCGATGGCCCTGGAACCGGCGCAGCCGCCCCACCTCGCTGGCCGAGAACATCGACGGCATGCCCGAGGACGACGACCTCAACTACCCCCTGCTCGGGCTGCTGTTGCTGGAACGTCACGGCACCGGATTCAGCACCGCCGACGTCGCGAAACTGTGGCTGGAGGAACTGCCCGCGGGCCGCACCTTCACCGCCGAGCGCGTCGCGTACCGCAATCTGCTCGACGGCCTCGACCCGCCGCACACCGCGCGGCATCACAATCCCTTCCGGGAGTGGATCGGCGCGCAGATCCGCGCCGACATCTTCGGCTGGACCCACCCCGGCGACCCGGCGGCCGCCGCCGAACTGGCCTGGCGGGACGCCACGCTGACCCATACCGCGAACGGCGTGTACGGCGAGATGTTCGTCGCCGCGGTGGTCGCCGCGGCGGCGGGCGGCACGGCGGATGCCGCCACCTGCCTCCGGACGGGCCTGAGCGTCGTCCCGGAACGCTCCCGGCTCGCCCGCGCCGTCCGCTTCGGCATGGACGCGGCGCTCGCCGAACCGACGGGCACCGCCGCGGGGTTCGACTCCGTCGTCGACCGGCTCCACGACACCTACGGGCACCATCACTGGGTGCACGTCCTGCCCAACGCCGCCTTGCTCGCCGCCGCCCTCACGCACGCCGGCGGCGACTTCACCGGCTCCATCTGCCGTGCCGTCGCCGGCGGCTGGGACACCGACTCCAACGGGGCGACCGCCGGTTCCGTCGCCGGCCTGCTCGCGGGTTCGCCCGGCGCGCTGCCGGCCCGCTGGACGGCACCGCTGCGGAACCGGCTGGCCACCACCGTCGGCGGTCTGGACGGCATCGGCTTCGACACGCTCGCGGAACGCACCACCGCCCTCGCCGTCACCGGGCGTTCCGCGCCCGCCGACCGACAGGAGACCCCCGCACCATGACCACCCCTCCGGCCATCGCGGTACTGGGCAGCACCAACATGGATCTCGTCGCCTACGTCGCCACCGCCCCGCGACGTGGCGAGACCGTCACCGGTCACGCCTTCCGTACCGTCCCCGGCGGCAAGGGCACCAACCAGGCCGTCGCCGCGGCCCGCGCGGGCGGCGCGGTGTCGATGATCGGCGCGGTCGGCGAGGACGACTTCGGCGTCCGGCTGCGCGGCGCTCTCGCCGAATCCGGCGTGGAGACGGGCGGTCTGCGCACCGTCGGCGGCGAGAGCGGCACCGCGCACATCGTCGTCGTCCCCGGAGCCAACGGCACCGTCGCCGGGCTGGCCGCCGGCGACGAGGAGCGGATCGCCGCGGCCGATGTGCTCCTGCTCCAGCTGGAGATCCCGCTCCCGGGCGTGCTCGCCGGAGCGCGGGCCGCCCGCGCGCACGGCGTACGCGTCGTGCTCACCCCGGCCCCGGCCCGGCCGCTCCCCACCGAACTCCTGACCGTCACCGACCTGTTGGTGCCCAACGAGCACGAGGCCACCGTCCTGACCGGCAAGCCCGACCCGCACGACGCGGCGGCCGCGCTGCTCGCCCTCGTCCCCGAGGTCGTCATCACCCTCGGAGAGGCCGGCTCCCTGCACGCCATACGGGGCGCCGCCCCCGTGCAGGTCGCCGCCCCGCGCGTACGGGCCGAGGACACCACGGCCGCCGGTGACACCTTCGTCGGCGCCCTGGCCGTCGCCCGCGCGGAGGGCCGCGCCATGCCCGAGGCCATGGCCTGGGCCTCGGCGGCGGCCGCCCTCTCCGTCCAGCGTCCCGGTGCCTCGGCGTCCATGCCGCGGCGCGCCGAGATCGACGCCTTCGCCACCCTGAACCAGGAAAGCCGAACGCCCTGATGAGCGACTCCCCTGCGGGTGAAGCCCCCGCACCCCAGGCACCCGCACCCGCACCCGCACCCGGCAGCTCCGCGCCCCTCGACGGGCTCCGGGTCCTCGATCTCGCCACCCTCTTCGCCGGTCCGCTCGCCGCCACCATGCTCGGTGACTTCGGCGCCGACGTGATCAAGATCGAGCATCCGCACAAGCCCGACCCCTCCCGCGGCCACGGCCCGTCCAAGGACGGCGTCGGCCTGTGGTGGAAGCTGCTGGGCCGGAACAAGCGGAACCTCACCCTCGACCTGTCCGGTCCGGACGGCCGCGAGGTGCTGCTGCGGCTGGCAGCCGAATCCGACGTCATCATCGAGAACTTCCGCCCCGGCACCCTGGAGAAGTGGGACCTGGGCTGGGAGCGGCTCTCGGCCGCCAACCCCCGGCTGGTGCTGGCCCGGGTCACCGGCTTCGGGCAGTTCGGCCCGTACGCCCGCAGGCCCGGGTTCGGCACCCTCGCCGAGGCGATGAGCGGCTTCGCCGCGATCACCGGCGAGCCGGACGGACCGCCGACCCTGCCGCCCTTCGGCCTCGCCGACTCCATCGCCGCGATGTCCACCGCGTACGCCGTCATGGCCGCGCTGCACGGCCGGGAGCGCACCGGCCGCGGACAGGTGATCGACATGGCGATCATCGAGCCGATCCTGACGGCGCTGGGCCCGCAGCCCACCTGGTACGACCAGCTCGGCTATGTGCAGCCCCGCACCGGCAACCGGTCCACCAACAACGCTCCCCGCAACACCTATCGCACCGCCGACGGCGCCTGGCTGGCCGTCTCCACCTCCGCGCAGTCCATCGCCGAGCGGGTGATCCGGCTGGTGGGGCACCCCGAGTTTCTCGACGAACCCTGGTTCGCCACGGGCGCGGGCCGCGCCGCGCACGCCGACGAACTGGACGAGGTGGTCGGCGGCTGGATCGCCCGCCACGACCGCGCCGAGGTGATCGCCGCCTTCGAGCAGGCCGAGGCGGCCGTCGCCCCCATCAACGACATCCGCGACGTGCTGGCCGACGAGCAGTACCGGGCACTGGACTCGATCACCGCGGTCGAGGACGAGGAGCTGGGCACGGTGCGGATGCAGAACGTCCTCTTCCGGCTCTCCGAGACGCCGGGCGCCATCAAGTGGGCGGGCCGCCCGCACGGCGCGGACACCGACGCGGTCCTCACCGAACTCGGCCTCAGCGAAAGGGAGATCACCGATCTCCGGGACGGCGGCGTGCTGTGAGCGGCGAGTTCATCCCCCTCACCTGGCTGTACGCACCCGGGGACCGCCCCGACGTCGTCGGCAAGGCGTTCCGCTCCGGCGCCGACGTGGTCATCGTCGACCTGGAGGACGCGGTCGCGCCCGAGCGCAAGACGTACGCGCTGAGCGCGACGGCCGAACTCCTCGCCGACCCACGGCCCGGCCCGGTGCCGGTCCATGTCCGGGTCAACGCGCTGGGCGGCCCGCTCGCCGGGACCGACGTACGCACCCTCGCCGCACTGCCCGGTCTGGCCGGGCTGCGCCTGCCCAAGACCGACAGCGCGGCGGACGTGGCGCGGGTCGCCGGGTGGGCGCGGGAGGCGAGCACCGGGGACGCCGTACCGGGGGCCGCCGTGCCGGAAGACGCCGTGCCGGGCCTCTACCCGCTCCTCGAATCAGCCCTCGGCATCGAGCACGCGTTCACGATCGCCACGGCGCACACCGCCGTCCGCGGCATCGCACTCGGGGAGACCGACCTGCGGGCCGTGCTGGGCGTGACCGGTGAGGCCGGACTGGCCTGGCCGCGCAGCCGGGCCGTCGTAGCCGCCCGGGCGGCCGGTCTGGACCCGCCGCCGCAGTCCGTCTACCCGGACGTACGGGACACCGAAGGGCTGGCCCGCTCCTGCGCACAGGGCCGGAGCCTGGGCTTCCTGGGCCGTACCGCGATCCACCCACGCCAGCTGGAGGTCATCGAGCGGGCCTATCTGCCCACCGCGCGAGAGACCGAGGCCGCCGAGGAGGTCGTGAAGGCGGCGGCCGCCGACGCCGGCGCCACCGCCCTCCCGGACGGCCGGTTCGTCGACGCGGCCGTCGTCGCGGGCGCGCGGCGGACGCTGGCACTGGCCGCGCGCCGCCGCGGCTAGTCGCGTGGCCTCAGGTCTGTTCGGCTGCGCTCTCCGGTGCCCGTACGGGAACCGAGCGGGCCGTGTCGGTGCCGGTCTCGCCGGGGTCCGGGGCAGTGGCACCGGACGCCTGCCCGGGCTCCGGCGCCGTCTCCTTCCCGGTCTCCCCGGAGGGGCCGGTGCCGTCTCCCCGGGCATCGTCGCCGGAGGCGCCCGGCTCGACGGTCGTCTCCCGCCCGGGAGCCCGCCGCGCGGAGATCACGAAGGCGACCACGGCAGCGACGAAGACCAGGAGCGAGACCCAGTCGTTGAGCCGAAGCCCCGCGATGTGATGTGCGTCGTCGACCCGCAGGTATTCGATCCAGAAGCGTCCGACGGTGTAGGCCGCGACGTAGAGCGCGAAGGCCCGTCCGTGCCCGAGCTTGAAGCGGCGGTCCGCCAAGATCACCAGCAC
>NZ_JBOHCV010000438.1:0-1552 GCF_050698815.1 Streptomyces sp. | reverse complement strand
GGATTCGCCGGTGCCGCGGGCGTCGGGGACGATCAGGCGCCGGTACGCGCTCAGTCCGCCGAGGTCGCCGATGTAGGCGGCGTCGCGCGCCGGGCCGCCGGCGAGGCAGACCAGGGGCGGCCGGTCGCCGTCGGTCGGATCGTCGCCGATGACGCGGTAGCTGAGCCGGGTTCCGTCGTACGAGCTGAAGTGGGGCATACCCATCAGCGTGCCCGAAGGAGAGGCGGCTCAGCGGGACCTGTCGCCTTCGGCTTAGGTCCAAAGGCCGAGGGGGTGGCCACCTCGGGACAGGGGTCATGGTGCGGCATGGCCCTTACATTGGTCCGTATGACCGCAGATCTGGACGGGGAGAGGGGCAGGAACGCGAACGGGGACGGGGACCGGGACAGGGACGGGAACGGGGGCGCCGCGAAGGGGGCGCTGGGAGCGCTGGGGGTGCTGCGGGAGGCGCCGGAGGGGCTCCCGCCGAACGCGCCGGCACCGAACGCCCGCCCGGACACCGTCCTGAGCCGTGGCTACCGCGCGCTGACCCTCGGCATCGTCTCCGTCGTCTTCCTCATCGCCTTCGAGGCGACCGCCGTCGGCACGGCGATGCCCGTCGCCGCCGACGAGCTCAACGGCGTGTCCCTATACGCGTACGCCTTCTCCGCTCTCTTCACCACCGCCCTCCTCGGCATGGTCGTCTCCGGTCAGTGGAGCGACCGGCGCGGGCCGCTCGCGCCGCTGGCCACCGGTATCGGGGCGTTCGCCGCGGGGCTCGTGCTGTCCGGCACGGCCGTCACCATGGGGATCTTCATCCTGGGCCGGGCGGCGCAGGGCATCGGGGGCGGACTGGTCATCGTCGCGCTGTACGTCACCGTCAGTCGCGCCTACCCGGAGCCGCTGCGGCCCCCAGTGATGGCGGCCTTCGCGGCGGCGTGGGTGGTGCCGGCGGTCGTCGGGCCGCTGATCGCAGGTTCGGTCACCCAACAGTTCGGCTGGCGCTGGGTGTTCCTCGGCATTCCGGTTCTGGTGGCGGTGCCGTTGGCGGTGATGCTGCCCGCGTTGCGGCGCGCCGCCTCGGGGCCGCTGCCCGGTGGCCGGGGAGGGCAGCCCGCGCCGGTGGACCGGCGGCGGCTGAGGTTCGCGGGGGTGCTGGCCGTGGGGGCGGGGCTGTTGCAGTACGCGGGGCAGGAGCTGAGCCTCTTGGCCGTCGTACCGGCGGTCGCCGGTGCCGGGCTGCTCGTACCGGCGGCGCTGCGGCTGCTGCCGTCCGGCACGTACCGGGCAGCGCGTGGACTGCCGGCGGTGGTGCTGCTGCGCGGCATGGCGGCGGGCGGGTTCGTGGTGGCGGAGAGCTTCGTACCGCTGATGCTCGTCAGCCAGCGCGGACTGTCCGTCACGATGGCAGGGCTGGCGCTGGCGGCCGGCGGGGCCACGTGGGCGCTCGGCTCCTACACGCAGTCACGGGCGCGGCTGGAACCGTACCGGGAGCGGCTGGCGCAGGGCGGGATGGTGCTGGTGACGGGCGGGATCGCGTACACGCCGGTGGTGCTGGTGGACGCGGTGCCCG
>NZ_JBOHCV010000437.1:0-2055 GCF_050698815.1 Streptomyces sp. | reverse complement strand
CCTCCCAGATGTGCTCGGCGCGCTGGCTGACGCAGAAGACCGCACCGCGCGGCGTCTGCAGGACCTTGCCCGCACCGCACACCAGCTGCCGGGTGACGAGGAACGGGATGAGTACGTCCGCCAGCCGAGAGAACTCCCCGTGCCGGGCCACGAGATAGTTCTCGTGGCAGCCGTAGGAGTTGCCCGCCGAGTCGGTGTTGTTCTTGAAGAGGTAGACGTCGCCCGCGATTCCTTCCTCGTGCAGGCGGCGTTCGGCGTCGACGAGAAGGCCCTCAAGGATGCGCTCGCCCGCCTTGTCGTGCGTGACCAGCTCGGTCACGTTGTCACACTCGGGAGTCGCGTACTCCGGGTGTGAACCCACGTCCAGGTAGAGGCGGGCGCCGTTCCGCAGAAAGACGTTGCTGCTGCGGCCCCATGACACGACACGGCGGAAGAGGTACCGCGCCACTTCGTCGGGGGACAGCCTGCGCTGTCCCCGGAACGTACACGTGACGCCGTACTCGTTCTCAAGCCCGAAGATTCGGCGGTCCATGACTGAACATTACGCCTGACGGCCTGTTCTGAAACCGGGTTCGGCGGCACCGTTGCGATCATTTTCCGTCGCCGTGACCGGGGCTGACGCAGGGCCAGGACCTGCGGCGAGCCCCGCGACGGGAGCAGAGCGGGACCCCGGAGAGACCGCCGAAAGAGCACGTTTCGTCAGCAGCAGCACCAGCAGTGCCACGACGCCTCCGGCACCCACGACCGCGAACCCGGCCGAGGCGCCGCCCCGCTCGATGACGGGCCCCACCACGGCCGTTCCCGCCGCGGCACCCACTCCGAAGGTTGTGACCAGCCAGGAGAAGGCCTCGGTGACGGTGCCGGACGGAGCGTGCCGGTCCACGACCACGAACGCACAAGCCAGAGCCGGGGCAAGGAAGACACCCGAGAGGCCCGCCAGCGCGGTCATCGCGACCACGCCGGGCACCAGAACCAGCGGCATGTATCCCGCGGCGAGGGCGAGAACAAGCCAGATCAGCCGCCGCTCCGGCGCTCCTGCCCAGTGCCGCGCCCCGTAGACGACACCGCCGACGAGCGCGCCGAAGCCCAGCGCCGAGAGCAGATAGCTGGAGATGAGTGCTTCTCCGTGGTCGTCCGCGTAGCTGACGGCGGCGACGGCGATGGCGCCGAGCGCGAGCCCGACGAAGAAGAAGGTGCCGAGCAGCGCGAGCAGCCCCGCCGAGCGGAGCGCGCCCAGCCAGTGAGCTTCGCGCGGTGCGGAGCGCCATGTACGGGAAGGGGGCGAGACAACGACCGAGAGCGCGCCGAACACCCCGAGCCCGTTGATGACCAGCAGTGCGGCCGCCTCGTTCCAGTAGGCGACGATCAGGGTCACCAGCAGCGGCCCCACGGCGAACATCACTTCCTGGGCCACGGCGTCCAGTGCGTACGCTCTGTGCACCTTCTCGGGGCCCTTGAGCACACCCGGCCACAGCGCTCGCAAGCCGCCCTCCAGCGGCGGCGTGGCGACTCCGGCGAGCAGCACCGCAACGGCAGCCACCGTGACGGGGTCGATGCCCACCAGCGCGAACAGCGCCATGCCAAGTGCCGAGAGCAGTGCGGCCGGGAACATCACGCGCGGCTGCCCGTAGAGGTCGACGAGCCGTCCCAGCAGCGGCTGCCCGACCGCGGTCGCGAGTCCGTAGACGGCGGACAGCACACCCGCGAGCGTGTAGCCACCGCCTTCAGCCCGGGTGAACAGGACGATCACCAGTGCGGCCGTGGCGTTGGGAAGCCTCCCGATGAGCGTGCCCACGAGCAGCCGCACGGCGTGCCGGGCGCGGAGCAGTTCGGCATAGCCCGTCGCCATCGCTGGCTCCCCTCCGCGTCACTCCGGCACGTTGTACGTATAACTGGCGAGGTAATACGTACCATGTCGCTGACCCACGGTCCACTCCGGGCACGCTGCCAGGGGCGGGGAAGGAGCGCAGGAATGGCGAGCACCCGGCGGCCCGGCGCCGCGGCCCGGCCGCGCCCGACCCCCTCCCCCGGACCCGCAGCGGCAGAGGACACATC
>NZ_JBOHCV010000436.1:0-7213 GCF_050698815.1 Streptomyces sp. | reverse complement strand
CGCGTGCCGCAGCCGTTCCGCGGTGGCGCGCGTACTGGCCTCCGTTTCGGCGGCGGTACGGGCCAGGCTCAGTCCGGCGCCGTCGCGCAGCAGGAGCGCGGCACGGTAGGAGCGAGGCAGGCTCAGCAGCGCCTCGCAGAGCGCGCGGTCGCGCGGCGGAACGCCGAGCATGGCCCGCGCGTGCCGTCGGCGGCGGAGGCGGGAGTCGCGCCAGGGTGCGAGCGCGTACTGATAGGTGGCGGCCCGCAGCCATCCCGCCGGGTCGCCGTCGACGGCGACCGTCGGCCAGTCCTCCCACGCGCGGCGGAACGCGTGCGCGACCGCGCTCCGCGCGACGGCACGGTGACCGCAGAGCAGGAACGCCTGCCGGGTGAGGGAGCCGGCGTGCCGGACGTGGAGCAGCTCGAAGGCGTCGGCTGCGGATTCGGGTGTGCGGTCGGGAGCGGGCCGGCCCGGGGATGGGGTCGGGGTGTTGGCCGGGGGCTGGGTTTCGGGCCGGGCCGGGGGCCGGGCCGTGGGGTCGACTGCGGCTCGCTGCGGGCTCACGCGCACCGCCGCTGTGCTTCTTGTGTGACAAGGTGCATGCGGACATAGTGGGCGACACAACGACAATCTGCTGTTACCAAGACAATAGGTGTGTTGTTGACAGCATGTTGCCGTGAGCCAAGTGACGCAGCGCAGCCCGACGTTGTCCCCGTACCGGCGCAGCACTTCGCGCGCGCGGCCGACGGCGATCACGTGGCTGTTCGGGGGGGTGCTCGCCGCGGGGCTGGGCCTCGGGGCGCTCGCCGTCCTCGTCCTGCTCCTGTGGATCATCTCCCCCTACCCGGACAGCGGTGCCGACGGTGCCCTGCACGTCGCCGCCGACCTCTGGCTGCTCGCTCACGGAAGCACCCTCCTGCGCACCGAGACCCACTCCGGCATGCCCGCCCCGGTCGCCCTGACTCCGCTGCTGCTGGCGGCCCTGCCCGGCTGGCTGCTCTACCGCTCGTGTCTGCAGGCCCTCATGGAGAGGACGGCGGGGCAGCCGGACGGAGTGCCCGGCGGGCCGGCACCGGCCGGCTGGGTGGCGGTCGGCTATCTGCTGACCGGTGCCACCACTGTGCTCTTCGTCGCGGGCGGCCCCTTCCCCGCGGACGTACCGAGTGCCGCGGTGCGGCTGCCGCTCTTCGTCGTGTGTGTGGCGGCGGTCGCCGCCTGGGCGGGCAGAGAGGGTACCGAACCCAAGGAGTCCGGCGCGGACACGGGGAACGCCCCGGACCCGCCGCTGCTCCCCTTGCCGCCGCAAGTGCGGGAGGCGCTCGCGCTATCCCGCCGGCTGCGACCGCTGCGCACGGCCGCGATCGCGACGGCAGTTCTGTGCGGTGGCGGCTTCCTGCTCACTCTCGGCTCCGTGCTCTGGCATCTGGACGCGGTGCGGGCCAGTTTCCCCCAGCTCACCGGCGACTGGTCGGGGCAGTGGGCGGTGGGGCTGCTGGCCATCGCGCTGCTGCCGAACGCCGCCGTCTGGGCAGCGGCGTACGGCCTGGGCCCCGGCTTCACGCTGGGGGCGGGCAGTGTGGTGGCGCCGCTGACCACCGACGGCGACTCCCGGCTGCCGCCCTTCCCGCTGCTGGCCGCGCTGCCCTCCGAGGACTCCGGCTGGTCCTGGGCAGGGCTGGTGGGGGTGCTGGCGGCGTGCGCGGTGCCACTCGCGGCCGCGGCTACGGTCAGCTGGTACGTGGCGCGCGCCGCGGTCCCCGTACCGGGCTGCCGGCAGGGCGCGGCGGGGCGGTGGAGCACCGTGTACGGGACGGGTCTGGTCGCGTGCGGCTGTGGTGTGGCGGTGGCGCTGCTCGCATCCTGCGCGAGCGGGGCGCTGGGCACGCGGTCGATGGCGTTCTTCGGCCCGGACTGGTGGCTGACGGGGCTGGCGGCGCTGGTGTGGACGGCGGCGGCCGGGGCGCCCGGTGCGCTCGCCCTGCGGGCGTGGCGGCTGCGGGAGCGTGGACCTGACGACGACTGGCATGCGACGGCCGCTCGGCAGGCGCGCTGGACGGCGTTGAAGACCGCGTCGGGCGGACTGATGCCGGACTTCGAGCCCCGCCGCGACTGAACCGGCCGCCCCCGTGCGGCCGCCGTGCGGCAGGTGTCAGCGGTTCTCGAGGAGCGGGCGGAGCTGGCTGGGCAGCAGCTCCTTGCAGTCCGCGCGGGATGACGTGGTGAGGGCGTCCTGCGTGCAGGAGTAGTAGTCGCTGTAGATCATCTGGAAGGTGAAGGTCGCCGCGACCACGGCGAGGGCGAGCGCCGCTGTGATCAGCCCGCTGACCGCGGCCGTCGTACGGGACTTGGCGGCCTGGGCGGGTGTGACGCCGACCGGGATCGCCGGAGCTCGCGGGGCAGCCGCCTTGGGTGCCTCGGCGTCGACCGTACGGTCGCTGCCCGCGATGTCCTCCGCGGTGGCCCCGCCGGCGGAACCGCCGCGCTTGCGCGCCGGTTCGGCACGGGGCCCGGACGGGCCGCCGCGCAGTGAGTTGATGCCCCAGTAGAGGGACAGCGCGCCCAGCAGGAGCGCGACCTGGGGGAGACTGAACAGGGCGAAGAAGAGGGCCCAGATACCGCTGTGCAGGGAGTAGCGGGCGTGCCGCTGCAACGGGTCGGTCGGGTCCCAGCGCATGCCGCGGCCCGCTTTGCCGGGGCCGCCGCCGGTGGGGCCGTTCTCGTTCCCGTTCCCGCCGTTGCCGTTGCCGTTCCCGGGTCCGTTGCCGAAGCCGCCGCTCTGCCTGCCCGGCTGGCGGCTGCTCCACTGGCTGCCCCAGCTGGGCTTGCCGTCGGAGCCGGACCGCTCCGAGCCGTCCGAGTCCTCGGAGCCGTCCGACGGGCCCGCCCCCTTCTCCGTCCCCGTTCCGGTGCCGTGCTCGGAGTTCGCCCCGCGGCGTGGCTGCCAGGGCTGGTCGGGCCGGCCCTCCGGCGGTGCCGCGAAGGGGTTGTCCTCGCGGGAGGCGGTGTCGGATGGGGCCGCGCGGCGGCGGCTTCGGTCGGTCATGTGGTGAGTGTCTTCCCCTTGTCGTCCATGTCTCCCTGTCGTCCATGGAATCGCTGTGTCCATGGAATCGCCGGGCCTGCGCCCGTGCGCGTACGGGTTCCGTCCCTCCCTGACGCTACCGCCCCCATTCGCCCCCGTCCCGTGGGGGCCGCGTCGAGTGCCGGTATCGTTGCCGACGGTCGGACGCTTCGTAGAGTTCCCCGGAATTCGCCGTTCCATGGTTCGTACGACCACACAAACCGCTTCTCCCCCTGTGCGGCCCGTCCGGCCCGCCCGTCCTGCCCGCGCCGGGGGGTTCCCTTGAGAGAGAGCACTCGTCGTGGCCGCGCACCAGAGCCCGAGCCGTCCCGCTCGTCTCGTCGTTCTCGTCTCCGGTTCCGGTACGAATCTGCAGGCGCTGCTCGACGCCGTCGAGAAGTGGGGGCCCGACGCGTACGGCGCCCGGATCGTGGCCGTCGGCGCGGACCGCGACGGGATCGCGGGACTGGAACGCGCCGAGCGCGCCGGGATTCCGACGTACGTGTGCCGGGTGCGGGAGCACGCCACGCGCGAGCAGTGGGACCACGCCCTGACGGCGGCGACCGCGGCCTACGAGCCGGACCTCGTCGTCTCCGCGGGCTTCATGAAGATCGTGGGCAAGGAGTTCCTGGCCCGCTTCGGCGGACGGGTGCTCAACACGCACCCCGCTCTGCTGCCCAGCTTTCCCGGCGCCCACGGCGTGCGCGACGCGCTCGCCTACGGCGCCAAGGTGACCGGGTGCACCGTCCACTTCGTCGACGACGGTGTCGACACGGGACCGATCATCGCGCAGGGCGTGGTCGAGGTCCTGGACGAGGACGACGCCGACGGGGGCGCCGCACTGCATGAGCGGATCAAGGAAGTCGAGCGACGGCTGCTCGTCGATGTCGTGGGGCGACTCTCCCGCGACGGCTATCGCATCGAAGGACGAAAGGTACGGCTGACAGATGGGTGAGGGTGGCATGAGTGAGGGCGGCACGGAGACCGGCGGCACGGGCACCGGCACGGGCGACGTGAACGCCGCGGGCGCGAAGCGGCCGATCCGCCGGGCGCTGGTCAGCGTCTACGACAAGTCGGGCCTGGACGAGCTGGCCCGCGGTCTGCACGCGGCGGGCGTCCAGCTGGTCTCGACCGGTTCGACCGCGAAGCGGATCGCGGCGGCCGGTGTGCCGGTCACCGCGGTCGAGGAGCTGACCGGCTTCCCCGAGTGTCTGGACGGGAGGGTCAAGACCCTGCACCCGCGCGTACACGCGGGCATCCTCGCCGACCAGCGGCTCGCCGCCCACCGCGAACAGCTGGCCGAACTGGAGGTGGAACCGTTCGAGCTGGTGATCGTGAACCTCTACCCGTTCCGGGAGACCGTCGCCTCCGGCGCCGCACCCGACGAGTGCGTGGAACAGATCGACATCGGCGGTCCGTCGATGGTCCGCGCCGCCGCCAAGAACCACCCCTCGGTGGCCGTCGTGGTCAACCCGGAACGCTACGGGGACGTGCTGACGGCGGCGGCCGGGGGAGGCTTCGGCCTCGAGGAGCGCAAGCGGCTGGCCGCGGAGGCGTTCCAGCACACCGCGGCCTACGACGTGGCGGTGGCCACCTGGTTCGCCGACGGATACGCAGCAGACACAGCCGACGCCGACCCCGCCCTGAGCGGTCTGCCGGACTTCGCCGGCTCGGCCTTCACCCGTAGCAGCGTGCTGCGCTACGGAGAGAACCCGCACCAGCCGGCCGCCCTCTACACAGACGGCAGCGGCACCGGTCTCCCGGGCGCCGAGCAACTGCACGGCAAGGAGATGTCGTACAACAACTACGTCGACACCGAGGCCGCCCGGCGCGCCGCCTACGAACACCCCGGGCAGCCCTGTGTCGCGATCATCAAGCACGCCAACCCCTGTGGCATCGCCGTCGGTTCGGACGTCGCCGAGGCCCACCGCAAGGCGCACGCCTGCGATCCGCTCTCCGCGTTCGGCGGCGTGATCGCCGTCAACCGCCCGGTGTCGGTCGCGATGGCCGAGCAGGTCGCGGAGATCTTCACCGAGGTCGTCGTCGCGCCCGGCTACGAGGAGGGCGCCGTCGAGGTGCTCTCCCGCAAGAAGAACATCCGGGTGCTGCGCTGCGCCGCCGAGCCGTCCGCGTCCGTGGAGTTCCGGCCCCTCGAGGGCGGCGCGCTGCTCCAGGTCAAGGACCGGCTCCAGGCGGCGGGCGACGACCCCGCCAACTGGCGGCTGGCGACCGGCGAACCGCTGCCGGAGGCCGAGCTGGCCGAGCTGGCCTTCGCCTGGCGCTCCTGCCGCGCGGTGAAGTCCAACGCGATCCTGCTCGCCAAGGACGGCGCGACCGTCGGCGTCGGAATGGGCCAGGTCAACCGTGTCGACTCCGCCAAGCTCGCGGTCCAGCGCGCGGGCGAGGAGCGGTCACGCGGTTCGTACGCCGCCTCCGACGCCTTCTTCCCGTTCCCGGACGGGCTGGAAGTGCTGACGGAGGCCGGCGTCAAGGCGGTGGTACAGCCCGGCGGTTCGGTCCGCGACGAGGCCGTGACCGAGGCGGCGAAGGCGGCGGGCGTCACGATGTACCTGACGGGCACCCGGCACTTCTTTCACTAGGCACAGCTTTCACCAGGCACCGCTTCTGTTGAGCGCAGCCGGCCGACTCCCTCAGTAGCGCGGGCGGTTGAACCAGGCGCCCGACTGGGCGAACAGAACGATGCAGGTGATGCCGATGGCCACCCACAACATCCCGAGGGGGATGAAGGGCAGGCCGAAGAGAATGAGGAAGGACGCCCACACGATGCCGCCGATCCGCACGCCGTTGCCTCCCTTGGCCACCGAAGTGCCCAGCACGATGCCGGTGATGGCGTGCGCGAGGAAGAAGGCGGAGACGAAATAGAGGACCCCGGCGCTGTACTTGAGGTCCGCCGCGGCTGTCACGTTGTCCATGTGTTTGGTCAACGCGGCCATGGCGATCATGGCACCGATGGAGACGAGCGACTGGAGGCCTCCCGCGATGAACAGCATCACGCGGAGGCCGTTGACGTTGCTGGGCATCACTCCGGGCATGGCGCCCGGCATGGCACCCATCCCCATCGGGGCGGGCGGCGGGGCCTGCGGGTAGCCGTAGGCGGGCTGGCCGCCCTGCGGGGGCTGCTGCGGGTAGCCGTACGGCGACTGCTGCTGCGGCGGCTGTTGCGCGTAGGGGTTGTTGGCGTACGGATTGTTGCCGGGGCCCGGCGGTGGATAACTCATGGCGGTGTCCCTTCAGTTCGGGGGAGGCGTGCCCTGTGATACGTACGAAGACCGCGCCCGATTCTCTCGCGGCGCGGCCTTCGTGGCGTACTGGTATGCGGGTTGTGGTGCGGCTCTCGCCGCCTCTCCGCTACTTCTTGATGACGACGGTGCCGGCCGCGCGGTCGTGCCAGCCCTGCAGCTTCCCGCTGTTGTCGAAGAACGGCGACAGGAAGACGAGCACCGCGCCGATGTAACAGAGGACGGCACCCGCCACCGGCATGATGTAGCGGATGAACCCGCCGCCGGCGCCCGGGAGTTGGCCGTCGGCCTCCTTCACCACGCGCAGCCCCATGGCCATCTTGCCGAATGTCGCGCCCTTGAAGGCGATCATCAGCCACTCGTAGAGCAGCATGGCGATAGCGAGGGCCAGCATCATCATCATCATGACGCCGAGCGCGCCCATGCCCGCTTCCTGGGCGTCCTGGACGCACTCGCTGTAGCCGGGGTCTGTGTAGGTGCCGCAGTCCTCGACGGAGCTGCTGATGCCCAGCACGCTGCCGAGGCCCGCGAACATGACGATGCTCATGATGGTGCCCAGGATCAGACCGTCGATGAGCCGGGCCAGGAACCGCTGGCCCATCGTGGCCAGTTGGACCGGGCCGAGGTAATTGATGTTTATGTAGCCGTTGTTGGCCTGGACCGTCCCAGCCGGCTGCTGCGGGTAGCCGTAGCCGGGCTGGCCGGGGACGCCACCGGGCTGGGGCTGCCCGTAGGGCGCGCCCTGCTGCGGGTAGCCGTAACCGGGCTGGCCCTGCGGGGGCTGCTGTTGCGGGTAGCCGTATCCCGGCTGACCGCCCTGCGGGGGCTGCTGCGGCGGCTGCTGCGCGTAAGGGTTGTTCGGGTTCTGGCCGGAGCCAGGCGGCGGTGGGTAACTCACGAGCGTGCTCCT
>NZ_JBOHCV010000435.1:0-11741 GCF_050698815.1 Streptomyces sp. | reverse complement strand
GTCACCGACCGGCACGTCCTCGGTCGCGAAGCGGATCAGGACGTGCGTGGTCGGCGCGTTCCAGCGCAGGGTCTCCTCGATGACGCCCTCCCAGCTCGCCTCCCCCGCCCGGACGAGCGCGAGCTGGCCGGGCAGGACGTCACCGGTTGCCTCCGACCGTGGTGGTGGGGGTGAAGCTGACGGGCAGCGACCGCAGTCCGCGCAGGAAGGGGGAGGGCCGCCACTCCAGTTCCTCCCGCGAAACCGTCAGGTCGACGTCGGGGAGCCTGTCCAGCAGTACCTCGATGCCCGTACGCGCGATGCCCTCGGCGATCTCCTGCGCCGGGTAGGGGCAGCGGTGGTCGCCGTGGCCGAAGGAGAAGAACGCGCTGTTGCCGCCGGTGAAGGCGGACTGGTCCGGGCGGATCTGGGGATCGGCGTTGGCGGCGGCGAAGCTGAGGATGAGCAGGTCGCCCGAGGGGATGCGGCGGCCGCCCAGCTGGGTGTCCCGGGTGGGCCAGCGGCCGGCGATGTTCTGGGTGGGGGTCTCCTCCCACAGCACCTCGTTCATCGCCTCGCCGACGCTGTGCCGGCCGCCGGTGAGGGAGGCCGCGAAACGGTCGTCGGTGAGCATCAGCCGCAGCGAATTGCCGATCCAGTCCGCGGTGGGCTGATGGCCGGCGATGACGTTGACCATCATGTCCTCGAGGAGTTCCTCGGAGGAGAACTCGCCCGCGTTGGGGTGCGCCTGCATCCGTGTGGAGACGTCCGCCTTGGGCGAGATGGCACGGGAGCGCAGCAGTGTGCCCAGTGCGCCCTGGAGGTGCTGGCGGCCCTCCAGTGCGCCCTCGCCGCCGTCCACGAGCGCGTTGACGCTGGGGAGCAGTGCGGCGCCCTGCTCGTCGGTGAAGCCGTAGAGCCGGGCGAGGACGAGAGCGGGCAGCCGCTTGGCGTACTCGGCTATCAGGTCCGCCTCGCCGCGCCCGCACAGGCCGTCGATCAGCTCGTCCGCGTACTGCTCGGCGTGGCTGCGCAGTTCGAAGGGGTCGACGTCGCTCAGGGCGTCACTGACCAGGGCCGAGCGGCGCCTGTGCCGGTCGCCCACCTCGTAGAGGATCGACGGCTGCCGGCCGACCATCGGCATCAGCGGCCAGTCCGCCGGTATCCGGTCCCACCTGTTCCAGACCGACGAATCACGGCTGAAAAGCACCGGGTCGGCGGTGATCTGGTGCAGTTCGCGGTAGCCGAGCACCAGCCAGGCGGGCACGTCACCGAGCAGCGTCACCGGCGCGACCGGGCCGTGCCGCGCACGCAGTTCACGGTAGAGCCCCGCCCGGTCCTCACTGATGAACCGGGTCCCGAACATGGGCATGGAGTCGTCGTGCGCGGGGCAGCCCGGCGGCGATGGCGTTGTCACGGCGTGGTCTCCCGGACGGCGGAGGAGGACAGGGCGTAGAGGTGGTCCACGAGGGCGATCAGCACGGCTTTGCTCGACTCGCGCGAGCGGGCGTCGCAGTCGACGAGCGGCACGGTATCCGGCAGATCCAGCGCCTCGCGCACCTGCTGGGCCGAGTGCGGGGGACCGCCGAAGTCGTTGCGGGCCACGATGAAGGGCGTGCCGTGCCGCTCCAGCCGGTCGATGGCGTACCAGGAATCGGCCAGCCGCCGGGTGTCGACGAGCACCACCGCGCCGAGCGTGCCCGCGAAGAGCTGGTCCCACAGGAACCAGAACCGCCCCTGGCCGGGCGCGCCGAAGAGGTACAGCACGGTACGCGCGTCGAGGCTGATCCGCCCGAAGTCGAAGGCGATGGTGGTCGTCGTCTTGCCCCGCACGGCGGAGACGTCGTCGATGTCCTGGCCCGCCCGCGTCATCGTCTCCTCGGTGTTGAGCGGACGGATGTCGCTGACGGAGCGGACCATCGTGGTCTTGCCGACGCCGAAACCGCCGACTATGACGATCTTGAGTCCGTTGTCGGCCGTGCTGCGCAACGGTGTGCGGTGTGTGGTGAGGTCAGAGGTTGCGGAGTCCAACGAGCACCTGCTTCAGGATTTCGGGATCGGGGAGTTGATCCACGGAGGCGGCCGTACGCGGGTGGCGGGCGGTGATCCGGCCCTCGGCGTGCAGATCGCCCAGCAGGATCCGGACGATGCTCACCGGCAGGCCGAGATACGACGCGACCTCCACAACCGCCGTGGGGGAGTGGCAGATCCGCAGGATGGCGGCATGCTCCGACTGCATGCCGGGCGCCGGCGCGGACTCGCTGACCACGATCGTGACCAGGTCGAACACGTCCGACTCGGACCGGCTGCGGCCACCGGTGACGGTGTACAGCCGGTCCGGGTCGTCGTCCCGGCCCGGCCGGCTCATGCCGGATCGCTGCTCTCGTCCTGCTGCCGGGGCGGCGTGCTGAGGTACTCGCTGAGCTGCTCGACGAGTTCGTTCATGTTGTGGCCGATGATTCCGACGTCGGAGTCCTCCCCCGCCACGACGGCCAGGTGCGCTCCGGAACCGGCCTCCACGACGAAGAGGATGCCGCCGTAGAACTCGGCCATCGCCTGACGTACACCGCCGCTGCCGTTGCCGAACTCCACGGAGGCGCCGTGCGACAGGCTCTGGATGCCCGCGGAGATGGCGGCCAGCTGATCAGCCTGGTCGGCGCTGAGTTCGGCGGAGCTGCACAGCTTGAGTCCGTCCCGGGACAGCACGAGGGCGTGCCGGGTGCCGGGCGTCCGCCGCAGGAGGCTCTCCAGCAGCCAGTCGAGCTTGCTGTCGGTGATCATTCGGTGTTGTCCTCCGGACGGTACGAGGAGGGAGCGGGGGAGGGGGAGGAGGTGACGTCTTGGACCGGGGATTTCCGGGCGCCCTGCTCTCCGGGCGGTGAGCCGCCCTGGACGGCCCGGCGGAAGGCGCCGAACCGGGAACCGGACTGCTCCGCGGATCTGATGGGCCCCTCGGCCCGGTCGGCCGGGGAGGGAGCGGGGCGCTGCTCGGTGGCGGCCAGCGTCTGCCCCCGCCGCCGTTTGGGCAGGCCGCTCTCACCGAACTGGGTGGCCGAGGCGTGCTCGGGGGCCGGTTCCGCCGGGGGCTCGGGAGCGGGCTCGGAGGCAGCGCTCGCGGCAGGGCTCCGCGGCTGATTCTCGCGACGGTCCTCGCCGTGGTCCCGGCCGTGCTGCCGGCTGCGCTTGGGCAGTTCCCGCCCGGGCGCGGTCGGTTCACCTTCCGGCGCGGGCGCCGATTCCGGCTTCGGCTCCACCGGCCGCTGCTGCTCGGCCGGCTTGCTCTCCCGTGCCGGCGGCCGGTTCTCCCGCTTGGGCTGGGTGACCAGCGCCTGAGGAATCATCAGCAGTACGCCCGTACCGCCGTGCGCGGAGGGCCGGAAGGAGACCGACAGGCCGTGCTTGTGGGCCAGCCTGCCCACCACGGCGAGGCCCAGCCGGGTGCCGGACAGATTGGTCAGGTCCAGGGACTCCGACGAGACGGCCTGCTCGGCCCGGCGCATCGCGACCTCGCCCATGACCAGGCCGCCGTCCTCGATGGTGATGACGACACCGGCCGACACCTCCTCGACGTACACGTGCACTTCGGAGGTCGGCGGCGAGAAGTTGGCGGCGTTGTCCATGAGTTCGCCCAGCGCGTGCATCACGCCCTCGGCGGCGTGGCCGGCGACGGCCAGGGTGCACGAGGAGTGCAGCCGCACGCGCTGGTAGCCGCTGATGCGGCCCATCGCGCCGCGCAGGATGCTCTCCATCACGATTGGCTTCGCCCAGCGCCGCCCGGTGCGGGCGCCGGTCAGCACGGCGATGGAGTCCGCCAGCCGGCCCGTCTGCGCGGTGCGGTGGTCCAGGTGCAGCAGGTCGCCGAGCACGTTCTCGTCCGCGTACTTGTGCTCCATCTCGCGCAGGTCGGCGGCCATGCTGGTGGCCAGCGCCTGCACCCGGCCCGCGGCGTTGGCGCAGGCGGCCATCGCGGCGGCGCGCAGGCCTTCGCCGCGGTGCACCTCGATGGCCAGGGAATGCAGCACACGCTGGTAGGTGCTGTTGGCCACGGCCGGCACGGTCGCCAGGGCCGTCTGCGCGGAGGCGCCGGACCGCAGCCGTTCCACCAGGACCGGCACGATGACGTCCGCGAAGTGGGCGGCGACCGCACGCTCGGCCTCGGCCTCGGCGTCCTTGGCGGCGAGGACGGTCCGCTGACCGCGCGCGGTGATGACGGCGTACGTCGCGGTGCCGACCGCGGCGCTCAGCAGCACGGCGGCGGCGGCGCTGCCCCAGGCGACGGACGCGCGGATGGCCGGCGGCGCCGCGTACACCATGAACAGGCACGCGGGGCCGGTGACCAGCACGGCGACCAGCAGGGCGAGCGCGGTGCCCGTCCCGGCGTTGGCGCCGGGTCCGGTCGGTGAGGAGGTCTCGGGGGTCATCAATCAGGGTCCTTGTGGACAGGTCCGGGCAGGGGGGAGGGGTGGCCGCCACAGTCCGATCAGCGCCGGACCAATATAGGCGAGTCAGCGATCATTTAAAGCCGCAGGTCGAAACAGTTCGATCAAAAGGTCACCGTTGTCCGACTGTTGGTGGTACTGCGAGGACCTGCGACGGTGCGGCGACCGTAACCTCCCGCCGACAGCATGGCCAGGGACGCCGCCGGGGGGAAGCCCCTGGTCCGCTTCGACGTCGCACCGGGCACCCGCGCACCGCGCGGAGCATCATGGGAAGGTGAGCAGTGCGAGCGGCGTGCGCCGTGCCCGATGCCCGGAGGAACCCCGGCCGCCTCCGCCGGGCGGCATGCTCTGGGACCTGGCGGGCGAGATCAGGACGCTGCTGACCCTGCCCGCCGCGCTGACCATGCAGGTCGCGCACCCGGCCGTCGGCGCCGGCGTCGACGAGCACTCGGTCTTCCGCACCGACCCGTGGGGCCGTGCCGAGCGCTCGCTGGCCAGCCTGCAGTTGTGGGTGTACGGGGGTGAGCGGGCCGCCGAGGAGGGCAGGCGGCTGCGCAGGCTGCACCGGGACATCCGGGGGACCGACGCGCACGGCCGCGAGTACCACGCCCTGGACCCGGCCTGCTACGCATGGGTGCACGCCACCGGCTTCCCCGTCTACCGGCATGCTCAGCGCTATCTCGGCCGCCGCCCCTACACCGACGCCGAGGAACGGCGGCTGTACGCCGAGTGGCTGCGGGTGGGGCGGGTCCTGGGCATCCAGGACCGGGACATGCCGCAGACGCCGCGGGAGTTCTGGCCCTACTACCGGCGCATGCTGGCCGAGGAGTTGGAGGACACGGCCGTCGTGCGCGAACTGGTCGCCACCGACCGGTACGTGCCGCCGCCCGACCGCGGCCCCCGTGTGCCGCGAGCCGTGCTGCGGCTGCTGTGGCCCCTGCTGCTGCCCCTCTTCACCCGCCTCCGGCGCTTCATCACCATCGGCATGATGCCGCCGGACGCCCGGACGGCCATCGGACTGCCGTGGACCCCGCGCCAGGAGCGCCGGCTGCGGCGGCTGGGCCGGGTGGTGCGCACGGTGGTACCGCTGCTGCCGGAGCGGCTGCGGTACCTGCCGCCCGCGTACGCGGCGCGCAAGGCGTACCGGAAGGGTGCTCGAGGCTGACGGCGGCCACCCGAGCGGAGGAAATGGGAAGAAATGTGCGAAAGGGGCACGAATGGGCGAATCACGGTAGCCTGCCAGGAGTGGCCGGAACCGAGTACCGCTAAGGAGCATTCATGCCCGAGGTAATCGCACCGTACGAGACCGGCATCCCCTGCTGGACGGATCTGATGGTTCCCGACCAGCAGGCGGCTCTGGACTTCTACCGCGACCTGTTCGGCTGGCAGGGCGAGATCGGACCGCCGGAAACCGGTGGCTACGCGGTCTGTTCGCTGCACGGCAAGGCCGTCGCGGGCATCATGGCCACGATGGCGCCGGAGGGACAGCCGACCCCTCCGACCGCATGGACCGCCTATCTGGCGACCGACGATGTGAACGCCGCCACCCAGGCCGTCTCGGACAACGGCGGCACGGTGATGGCGCCTGCCATGGACGTGATGAGCCTCGGCCGGATGGCCGTCGCCGCCGACTCCACGGGCGCGGTGTTCGGGCTGTGGGAGGCCAGGGACTTCATCGGCGCTCAGGTCGTGAACGAGGACGGCGCGGTGATCTGGAACGAGCTGAACACCGCCAACCCGGAGGCGGCCAAGGTCTTTTACCACGACCTCGGCATCGACATCGCCCCGATGGAAGGCGCGGAGGGCTACTTCTCCCTCAACGCGGCGGGCCACACGGTCGGCGGCATGCAAGGGCTCGACAAGTCGCCTTCCGGAACGCCCTCGCACTGGCTGACCTACTTCGACGTCGACGACACCGACAGCACGGTGGACGCCGTGACCCGGGCGGGCGGCTCGGTGCTGGTGCCGCCGTTCGACATGATGGCCGGGCGGATGGCGGTGGTACGGGACCCGCAGGGCGCCACCTTCGCCGTCATCAACCCGACTCCGCCCGACGGCGCTTGAGCCGGCCGGCCCCGGACCGGCCCCCGGAGTGAACGCTCCGGGGGCCGGTGCGCGTCAGCGCCGGTGTCCGTGCGACCCGTTCACCGCTGCGATCTTCCGCCACGACTTCGGCGGTGTCTGCGGGGCGCGCTCGGCCTTTCCGGCCGCCGCCCGCTCGCCGCCGAGGGCCGAAGCCGCCGGCTTCGACGGCTGGTAGAGCCAGGTGTCGAAGAGCTCGGTGAGCGGCTCGCCGGACATCTTCTCCGCGTAACGCACGAAGTCCCGCACCCGCGCGTTGCCGCCGGAGTGCTCGGCGGGCCAGCCCTTGAGCACGGCGAAGAAGTCCTTGTCGCCGATCTCGTTGCGCAGTGCCTGCAGCGCCATCGCGCCACGGTCGTAGACCGCGCCGTGGAACTGGTTCTCCGGGCCGGGATCGCCCGGCTTGACCCTCCAGAAGTCGTCGTCGGCCGGGTAGAGGGAGTAGACGTAGTCGGCCAGCTCCTGTGCGGTGCCCTCGCCCTGGTGCTCCGACCACAGCCAGCTGGCGTAGGTGGCGAAGCCCTCGTTGAGCCAGATGTCCCGCCACTTGCGGACCGACACGCTGTCGCCGTACCACTGGTGCGCCAGTTCGTGCACGACGACGGGTACGTCCGAGCCCCGCTCGAAGCGCTTCCTGCCGTAGAAGGGCATGGTCTGGGTCTCCAGCGCGAAGCCCACCTTGGTGTTCGGCACGTAGCCGCCGACGGAGTTGAAGGGGTACGGGCCGAAGACCCCCTCCAGCCAGTCGGTGACCTCGGAGGTGCGCTCGAGGCTGGCGCGTGCGGCGCCGGCGTCCTCACCGAGGTCCTCGCTGTAGGCGGTGACGACGGGGATGCCGCTCTCGGTGGTGCTCTTGGTGATGTCGAACTTGCCGACCGCGAGGGTGGCGAGATAGGTGGCCTGCGGCTTGTGCGAGCGCCACCTGGTACGAGTCCCCGCCGGGGTCGTCGTCGTCGACCGCAGGGTGCCGTTGCTCAGCGCGTCGGTGCCCTTCGGCACGGTGATGCTGATGTCGAAGGTCGCCTTGTCGCTGGGGTGGTCGTTGCTGGGGTACCACCACCAGGCCGATTCCGGCTGGTTGGCGGCCACCGCGCCGTCCGGGGTGCGCATCCAGGAGGTGAAGCCGTGCACCTCGACCTCGGACGGTACGCCGGCGTAGCGCACGACGACGGTGAAGTCCTCGCCCTTGGCCAGCGGTTCGGCGGGGGTGACCTCCAGCTCGTGCGCGCCGGAGGTGGCGGTGGTGGCCTTCCTGCCGTTGACGCGCACCTCGCTCACCTCGAGCGCGAAGTCCAGATTGAAGCGGCTGAGGTCCTGGGTGGTGCGGCCCAGGAGGGTGGCGGTGCCGGCCAGTTCGTCGGTCTTGGGCCGGTACTTCAGCTGCAGGTCGTAGTGCGAGACGTCGTAGCCGCCGTTGCCGTACTCCGGATAGTAGGGATCCCCCGCTCCGGGCGCCCCGGGCGCGGGTTCGGCCGCCGACGCCGGGACCGCCAGCGTGAGGGCGGCCAGCACCGCTGCCGGGACGATGAGTCTGTGACGCACGAGTCCTCCAACTCCCTTACGAAACACGGCAAGTGCCCTGCGTGCAGAAGGCTGTGTACTCCGTCCGGGGCCCGGTTGTCTACGGTGCGTGGCCGTCCACCGCGGCGGCGTCCAGCAGCCGTATCGCGTCGACCGCACAGCCCCAGGAGACCGTGACACCGGCCCCGCCGTGCCCGTAGTTGTGCACGCACAGCGCTCCGTCCGGCAGCCGTTCGGTCTCCAGTCGAACGCGCGGCCGGTACGGGCGCAGCCCCACCCGGTGCTCCAGCACCCGCGCCTGGGCGAGCGCCGGGTGGACCCCGGCGCAGCGCCGCACGATGGCCTCGGCGGCGGCCGGATCGGGCGTCAGGTCCGCCACCCCGTCCTCGGCGGTGCCGCCCAGCAGCAGACCGTAGGGCTGCGGGAGGAGGTAGGTGGTCTCGTCGGTGCCCGGCCGGGTGGCGAGGTACCACTCGTCGATTCCCGGATTCTCCACGACGACGATCTGGCCGCGCACCGGCCGCATCTCCGGGTCCGCGGCCAGTTCGCGGGCGCCCAGCCCGCTGCAGTTGACGACGGTGTTCGCCTCGGCGGACGCCTCGGCGAGGGAGGTCAGCTCGCGCCGCTCACAACGGCCGCCCGCGGCCGTCAGCCGGCCGCGCAGAAAAGGGAGATAGGTCCGCATGTCGACAAGGGGGGTGCGTGGCGGGGTCCCGATCAGCGCCGCCCACTCCGGTGGCGGCACTGAGCCGTCCCCCACCGTGCCCCGCACCAGCCGCACCCCGGTCCGGGCCGGCTGCTCGGCGAGCCAGGCGAAGTTGCGGAAGGAGCGCTCCGCCCAGTCGAGGGCCTGCTGCCTGGGCTCGATCCGGTAGGGCCAGCACAGGCCGCCGGAGACCGCCGACGCGGTCTCGGACTCCTCATCGCGGCTCCACACCCGTACGTCCGTGCCCCGCTCGGCGAGCAGCACCGCCGTGGTCAGACCGATGACGCCGCCACCCACCACGATCACCTCATCCATGGCCACGACGGTATCCGCCGGGCGGCGATCCCCCACCCGCCCGGGTGCGGATGGGGGAAGATCCGTGCCCGGGCAGCGCACCGGAGCGGGCCGGCCCCCACTGACGCCGAGCGGGGGAGAGGCGACGCCGCCCGTGCCGCCCGTTATGTACGCGCGCGTCCCGGCCGCCGCATCGGCCGCCACGGGAGGGGCTCGCGCGGGGGCCCGCACTGCGGGCACAATCCCCGCCATGTCCCGCGCCGCCGCCACAGAACTCCTTGATCTCCTCGACCCCCTCCCGTATCCGCAGCGCATCCGCCAACTCGCCGTCCGGGCACGGGCAGCCGCCGCCCGCGACGAGCTCGCCGGACTGCTGCAGGGGCTGGAGCAGCACGGGACGTACGGGCAGCGGCTGGCCGTGATCGCCGCCTGCGCCGGTCAGGACAGCGCCTATCTGGCCGCCCGGCTCGCCCATCCCGACGCCTTCGTGCGCGGCCACGCCCAGCGTGCCGCCGCATCCGCCGCCGCCATCACCGACGACGCACTCTCGGTGGCACTCCACGACGCGCCCGCCGCCGTGCGGGCCCGGCTGCTGCGCACCATCGTCACCGGCCGTCGCACCGCGCTGGCGGACAGCCTGATCGACGTGGTCCGTACCCGCTGGGGCGACGCAGAGGCGGCGCGGCTGCTGGCGGGCTGCGGTCCGGAATCCGTCGCCCGGCTGCTGCCCGGGCTCTTCCACGCCGTGAGCGCCCGTCGCGCGCTCGCCGTCCGGCACCCCGATCCCCTGCTGGCGGAAGCCGAACGGCAGTTGGGGGAGCTGCCGGAGGTGCTGTGGGAGGAGTGGTGGAAGCGGTACGGGGCAGGCGTCGCCCGTACGGCCGCCGACCGGCCCCATCGCGTGCTCGACCTGCTGGAGCGCTACCGCGAACACCTCCCTCTCACCCCGGAGTTCCGGCCGCATCTCGCCCGGCTGGTCACCGCGGACCCCGGCCGCACCCTGCGGCTGCTGCTCGCCCCGGGACACGCCGCGCCGCTGTGTGAGCGCGGTCTGCCTCCGGGCGTACTGCGGCGCCTGGTACGGGCGGACCCTCCCGGACTGCGTGAGCTGGGGCGCGCGTGGCGTGCGCACCCCCACCGCTTCGCCGAGCTGCTGCGCGCCATGCCGCCCGGCCGCCGTGCCGGCTTCTACGACGCGGTGACCGATGGCGAGGACCTCGAACACGCCTCCGGCGGGACCTCCCTCGACGAGGCCGTTCTCGACGCCCTCCCGCACAGCCGCCGCGAGGAGGAGGCACGGCGCACGGCCCGGCAGGCACGCGAGGCCGGGGCGCACCCCGCCACGGTCCTGGCCGCGCTCGCCCACCTCCCCGACGAGGAGTCACGTGCCGAACTGGCCGCCGCCACCCGCTGTCCCGCGGCGGGGGACCGGGCCCGCGCCTGGCCACTGCTGATCCGTCAGGCCGCGCACGCCGCCGCCGCTGACGGACCGCCCCGCGTCACGGTGCTGCTCGCCGAGCTGGAGCGGCTGCGCGACGAGCCGGACCCGGTCCGCACCGCGGCCCTCAGCGCTCTGGCCCGCCTTCCCCCACGGCTCTTCGAGGAGGATGCGGCCGGCCATCTCGACCGGATCGCGACCGACGCCATCCGGGCCGCCGACTCATCGGCCGGTACCCGGGGCGCCCTCGACCGGCTCGCCCAGTCGCTGCTGCGCGAGCACGTCGCCAGCGGCCGGCGCGACCTGATGAGCTGGTCGTTGCGTACGATCGTGCGGCTGACCGGGCACACCGGCGGCGCCGACCTCGGACGGCTCGACCGCACGCTGCCGCGCGGCACGGAGCACACGGTCTACGAGGCACTGCGGCCCTGGCTGGAGGCGGGCGCCGAGAAGGTCGACCACGGGCTGACCTTCGCTCTCGCCCGCGCTCTCGGACGACGCGCCGCAGGCCTGCCCGAACTGCAGGAACTGCTCTGGCAGGCGGTGCAGTTCGGCACCGAGGCCACCGCGCGCACCGCCGTCGGACTGTGGCTGCGCGAGCCCGGCACGCGCGACTCCCGGGCCGCGGAGGTGCTGGCCATGGACCAGTCGGCAGCCGTACTGCCCGCCGTGTCGCGGACGATCGCCCTGCGCCGCACCGATCTGCTCGACACCGTGCTGGGCGACACCCCGCCCTACGGGCGCTTCCTCGGCAAGGGCAGTCGTCTGCTGCCGCCGGTCGGCCCCTGGACCGCGCGCTGGCTGCCGCGCCAGCAGCGTGCCGCCGCCGGGCTGCTCGCGCACGAGGCGGACGACGACTCCCGCCCCCTGGACGAGCGCCGGTCGGCCCTGTCCCTGCTCGCGCACATCCCTCGCGAGGGTCCCCGGGAGCTGCGGCTGTGGGTCAACGACCCGGCCGAGGACGAGGCGGAGCTGGCCGCGGCGGCGATGGCCGCGCTCGTACGCGGCGACCGGCCCGGCGAGGCGCTGCCCGTGCTGCTCACTCACACCGGCGGTGACGGCGACCGGGCCCACGCGGCTGTGCGGGCCCTGACCCGGGCGTCCCGGCATGTCGCGCCGTCGGAGCTGTCGGCGAAACTGCGGGACCTGCTGCTGCCCGCCGCGGGCGGCGGCCCGCATGACGGCTCGTATGACGACGCGTGGGAGGACACGCGGGACAGTCCGCACGCCGGAGCGCCCGCGGTGAGCGGGGACGGGCGCGCCGCGGCGGTGCGGCTCGCCG
>NZ_JBOHCV010000434.1:0-9295 GCF_050698815.1 Streptomyces sp. | reverse complement strand
CACCCTGACCGGAGACGGCCAGGCGGTGGCGTACCGCAGGGGATTGCCGCTTGAGGACATGGAGTTCTTCCAGTTCCACCCGACCGGCATCTGGAAGATGGGCATCCTGCTCACCGAGGGCGCCCGTGGCGAGGGCGGCATCCTGCGCAACCGCGACGGCGAGCGCTTCATGGAGAAGTACGCGCCGGTGATGAAGGACCTCGCCTCCCGTGACGTCGTCTCCCGCGCGATCTACACCGAGATCCGCGAAGGCCGCGGCTGCGGACCCGACAAGGACCACGTCTTCCTCGACCTGACGCACCTGCCGCCGGAGCAGCTGGACGCCAAGCTGCCGGACATCACCGAGTTCGCCCGTACGTACCTGGGCATCGAGCCCTACACCGACCCGGTGCCGATCCAGCCGACCGCGCACTACGCGATGGGCGGCATGCCGACCAACGTGCAGGGCCAGGTGCTCGCCGACAACAACACGCCGGTGCCCGGCCTGTACGCGGCCGGGGAGGTCGCCTGCGTGTCCGTGCACGGTGCGAACCGGCTCGGCACCAACTCGCTGCTGGACATCAACGTCTTCGGGCGGCGGGCGGGCATCGCCGCCGCGGAGTACGCGTCCAACGCGGACTTCACCGAACTGCCGGAGAACCCCTCCGCGTTCGTCGAGGGCGAGGTCGAGAACCTGCGGGACGCGACCGGCGACGAGCGGGTCGTGGAGATCCGCAGGGCGCTCCAGGAGTGCATGGACAAGAACGTCATGGTCTTCCGTACGGAGCAGACGCTGAAGGAAGCCGTCGAGGAGATCGGCGCACTGCGCAAGCGCTACAAGGACATCAGCGTCCAGGACAAGGGCAAGCGGTTCAACACCGACCTGCTGGAGGCCATAGAGCTGGGCAACCTGCTGGATCTGGCCGAGGTGACGGCGGTCTCCGCGCTGGCCCGCAAGGAATCCCGCGGCGGTCACTACCGCGAGGACTTCCCGAACCGCGACGACGTCAACTTCATGCGCCACACCATGGCGTACCGCGAGGTGGGCGACGACGGCACCGAGTCGATCCGGCTGGACTACAAGCCGGTCGTGCAGACCCGCTACCGGCCGATGGAGCGTAAGTACTGATGAGCACCGCTGTCATTGACGAGACCGGCAAGTCCGCGGCCGCGGCCTCGCACCTGATCACCGTCACCCTGCGGATCCGCCGCTTCAACCCCGAGGTGTCGGCCGAGCCGGAGTGGCAGGACTTCACCCTCGAGACCGACCCGAAGGACCGGGTCCTGGACGTGCTCCACAAGATCAAGTGGGAGCTGGACGGGACGCTGACCTTCCGGCGCTCGTGTGCGCACGGCATCTGCGGCTCGGACGCGATGCGCATCAACGGCCGTAACCGGCTGGCGTGCAAGACGCTGATCAAGGACATCAACCCGGGCAAGCCGATCTCCATCGAGGCGATAAAGGGCCTCACGGTCCTCAAGGACCTGGTGGTCGACATGGACCCGTTCTTCCAGGCCTACCGCGACGTGATGCCGTTCCTGGTCACCAGCGGCAACGAGCCCACGCGCGAGCGCTACCAGTCCGCCGCGGACCGCGAGCGCTTCGACGACACCACCAAGTGCATCCTGTGCGCCGCGTGCACCAGCTCGTGCCCGGTGTTCTGGAACGACGGCCAGTACTTCGGCCCGGCGGCGATCGTCAACGCGCACCGCTTCATCTTCGACAGCCGCGACGAGGCGGGCGAGCAGCGCCTGGAGATCCTCAACGACAAGGACGGCGTGTGGCGTTGCCGCACCACCTTCAACTGCACGGACGCCTGCCCGCGCGGCATCGAGGTGACCAAGGCCATCCAGGAGGTCAAGCGAGCCTTGATCACCCGCCGCTTCTGAACACTTCCTTCGCGTGAGGGAACACACCATGGCGCCCGGGATAATCCCGGGCGCCATGTCATTTGCATATGCCCAACCCCTTTTCGACAAGGGGGTTTTCAAGGCAGGCTCTGAACGCACATGTGCCCGCTCCCGCAGAAGGAGTACGCGTTGAGAGATCTACGACACATCCGCAAAGGCGCCGGAGCGCTGGTGGCCACCGGCACCCTGCTCGGACTCGCCCTGCAGACGGCACCCGCGAGTGCCGACTCCGGTGGCGGCGCCCCGGGTTCGGCCGGTGCGAAGAAGGCGGCACAGGAAAGTTTCTCCAACTCCTGGACAGCGGAGCGAATGCGCAACGCCACGTCTCTCGATCTGCTCGACGTCGGCTCCGATGCCGTCCGGAGTACGGGCAAGGCGGTGCCCCGCGGCGAGGAGCTGAAGATACCGCCGCTCGGACCGGACAGCGGCAAGAAGTCGGCGGCCGAGGGCGGCGGGCCGTGGCAGGGCGGCGGCGACGTCGTACAGACCTCGGGCCGGGTCTTCTTCAAGTTCGGCGGCCGCGACGCCTCCTGCTCGGGCAACGCGGTCACCAGCGACAACGCCAGCACGGTCATGACGGCCGGGCACTGCGTGAAGATGGAAGGCAAGTGGCACACCGACTGGACGTTCGTGCCCGGCTATCACGACGGCCAGGCCCCGCACGGCAAGTGGGCGGCCGACAAGACGCTGACCACCCCGCAGTGGGACGCCGGCGAGGATCTCAACTATGACGTCGGCGCCGCCGTCGTGAAGCCCCGGGACGGCAAGAGGCTGACGGACGTCGTCGGCGGCCAGGGCCTGTCCTTCAACTCCGGCTACAACGAGACCATGTACGCCTTCGGCTTCCCCGCCGCGGACCCGTACGACGGCGAGAAGCTCACCTACTGCAGCGGTACGGCCTACCGCGACCTGCTGCTCACCAACGACTACGGTCTCGCGTGCGACATGACGGGCGGCGCCAGCGGCGGCCCCTGGTTCACCGAGTTCGACGAGGCGTCGGGCACGGGCCTGCAGGCGTCGGTGAACAGCTTCAAGTACAACTTCCAGCCCAACGCGATGTACGGCCCGCGCTTCGGCGCTGACGCCCAGAAGCTGTACGAGAACGCGCAGGCCGGCTGACCCGGCCGGCCGACTGGCGGGGTGGGACGCGGGTCGCGTCCGTCACGGCTGGTCCGCCCCGGGCGCCTCAGGGGGCGTCCGGGGCGCCTCGGACGCCGGGGGCGTCCGGGACGGCGTCCGCCAGACCGCCGGGGTGGATCACCCTGGCCAGGAACTCCCGGGTCCGCGCATGCTCCGGCCGGACGAGCACGTCCTCCGGGGCCCCCTCCTCGACCACGATTCCGTCGTCCAGGAAGACCACCCGGTCGGCGACCTCACGGGCGAACGCCATCTCGTGGGTGACGACCATCATCGTCATCCCCTCACCCGCGAGCGTCCGCATCACCCCCAGCACCTCGCCCACCAGTTCCGGGTCGAGCGCGCTCGTCGGCTCGTCGAAGAGCATCAGCTCCGGTCCCATCGACAGCGCCCGCGCGATGGCCACCCGCTGCTGCTGTCCGCCTGACAGCTGCCCCGGATAGCCGCTCTCCTTCTCGGTCAGCCCCACCTTCGCCAGATTCTCCCGCGCGACCGCGGCGGCCTCCTTCTTGTCCCGCCGCAGCACGCGCCGCTGCGCGATCGTGAGGTTCTCCAGCACGGTCAGATGCGGAAAGAGGTTGAACTGCTGGAAGACCATGCCGATCCGGCGGCGCACCCGGTCGATGTCCACGTCCGGGTCGGTGATGTCCACCCCGCTCACCAGCACCCGCCCGGCGGTCGGCTCCTCCAGCAGATTGGCGCACCGCAGCAGCGTGGACTTTCCGGAGCCCGACGGTCCGACGACGCACACCACCTCCCCGTGCGCGATGCGGAAGTCGACTCCCCGCAACACCTCCAGCTCGCCGAAGGACTTGCGCAGCCCGTGGATCTCGATCGCGGACGGCGCCGGCGCCGTCACGGTCGCCGCCGTCTCTGCCGACGCTGTCATGTCCTCACCGTGCCTTGGAGTGCCGCGCCTCGAGCCGCCGTACGAGCAGCCCGAGCGGGATGGTCACGAGCAGATAGCACAGCCCCGCGACGAAGATGGGTGTGGTGTTGGCCTCCTCGCTGGCCAGGTCCCGGCCGAACTTGGTGAGTTCGCGCTGCTCCAGGGTGACGCCCAGGAACAGCACCAGCGACGAGTCCTTGAAGAGCAGCACCAGCTCGTTCGTCAACGGCGGCACGATGATCCGGAACGCCTGCGGGATGACGATCGACCGCATGGCCGTCGCATGCGACATCCCCAGGGTGCGGGCGGCCTCCAGCTGCCCCCGCGGCACGGCCTGGATCCCGGCCCGGATCGTCTCCGCCATGTAGGCCGCGGAGACCAGCCCGAGCGCGCACGCGACCTGCCCGTACGTACCGCCGGGGAAGACCAGCCCGGGGAAGGCCAGCGGCACGCCCACCCCCACGAAGATGAAGATCAGCAAAGCGGGGAGACCGCGGAAGAACTCGATGTACGCCATCGCCAGCCAGCGGTACGGACCGACCGACGACAGCCGCATCAGCGCGATCACGAGGCCCAGCACCAGCCCCACGGCGAAGCCGGTCAGGGTGTAGACCACGGTGTTGAAGAGCGCGATGGTGATGAGGTCGGGGAAGAGCTGCCCGGCCACGTTCGGATCGAGGAACTGCTGCTGGAGCCGTCCCCAGTCGGCGAGCGTCGCGAGCAGCACGAGGGCGACCGCGAACAGGACGTACTGCGCACCACGCGACAACCGCCGCCTGCGGCGCGGCGAGAGCCCGTGCTGCCGCAGCGCTTCCGGCGGGGCGGCTTCCTCGGCTTCCTCGACGGGGGCGGGGGAAGGGCCGCTCATCGCGTGGCGGCGCCCTTCGGCATCGGCCCGATCCACTTCTCGTAGAGCTTCTGGTACGTGCCGTCCTTCTTGGCCTTGGCTATCGCGCCGTCGATCTTCTTCAGCAGCGCGGGGCTGCCGCCCTTCTTCACCGCGAAGCCGTACTGCTCACCGGTGTCCAGGTTCCCCGAGAGCTCGAACTTCGCCGATGTCTTCGCGTCCTTCAGCCAGTTCTGCACGACCGGGAGATCCTGGACGATCACATCGACCTGCCCGGTGCGCAGCCCGTTCAGCTCGGCGTCCGAGGACTCGTACGACTTGGAGTCCACCCCCGCCTTGCGTGCGAAGTCCTCGCCGGTCGTCGAGGACTGCGAACCGAGCTTCAGCTTCTGGGACTTCACGTCGTCGAGCGACTTGGCCTCGACCCCCTTGCGGGTCAGCAGGGCCTGGGTGGCGTCGAAGTACGGCGCGGAGAAGTCGAGATTCTGCTTGCGCTCGTCGGTGATGGTCATACCCGCTGCGGCGACGTCGCAGGTACGGGCGTTGAGGTCGGCGCCGGTCTTGATCGTCTCGAAGGACTTGTCGATCACGACCTGCTTGACACCCAGCTCCTTCGCCACCAGGTCGATCATCGCCACGTCGAAGCCGACGATCTTCCCCTTCCGCTCGAACTGGAAGGGCGGGTACGGGAGATGGGTGCAGGTCGTGAGCTGGTCGGCCTTCACCAGCCCGACGCCCTTGACCTTGGCCGGCCCGGAGTCCCCCGACCCGCAGCCGACGGCGAGCAGGGCGGTCGCGGTGGCGAGAGCGAACAGCGCGGGTCCGCGGCGGCGCGTTCGTCCGCCTGTCATGGACGGATGCATCGGTACGGACCCCCTGTGCTTCGGCGGCAGTGATCGCTCAGCCTGACTCACCCGCGAGGTGCTGTCCAGAGAGTTGCAGGCCCGAAGTACTCAGCTGACCAGGACCGACCCGAGATCACGAGCCGGTGCCACCGCCCTGCTCGGAGAGCCGGGCGGCGGAACACGCACATCTCCCGTTCGGCGGAGCCGATTTCGGGGCACGCTCAGAACGCACAACCGCAACGCGAACGTTCGTCCGCACCACTCATCTGCCCCACCCCCCGCAGAAGGAGTACGCGTGAGACGCACAACACGTATGCGCAAGGGCGCCGGCGCGCTGGTCGCCGTAGGAGCCCTGCTCGGGCTCGTCGTACAGGCGGCGCCCGCGAGCGCCGACTCCGGTGGCGGCGCGCCCCGTTCGGCCGTCCAGCATGCGGCCGAGGCCCCGGACGGGCCGGCCGCCGGATACTGGACCGCCGACCGGATGCGGAAGGCCGCGCCGCTCGACCTGCTCGACATCGGCTCCCGCGCCGTCGAACGCGCGGGCAAGGCGGTGCCGGGAGCCGAGGAGTTGAAGGTTCCGCCGGTCCTGCCGGACGCCGGGACGAAGGCGCTTCCCGAGGGCGGCGGTCCGTGGACCGGCGGCGGCGACGTCGTGCAGACGTCGGGGCGGGTCTTCTTCACCTTCGACGGCCGTAACGCCTCCTGCTCCGGAAACGCGGTCACCAGCGCCAACGCCAGCACGGTCATCACGGCCGGGCACTGCGTGAAGTACCAGGGCAGCTGGCACACCAACTGGACGTTCGTGCCCGGCTATCACGACGGTCAGGCCCCGCACGGCAGGTGGGCGGCGGACAAGACGCTGACCACGCCGCAGTGGGAGGCGAGCGAGGACATGAACTTCGACGTCGGCGCCGCCGTCGTGAAGCCCCTGGACGGCAAGAAGCTGACGGACGTCGTCGGCGGCCAGGGTCTGTCCTTCAACGCCCCCTACAACTCCACCATGTACGCCTTCGGCTTCCCGGCCGCCGACCCGTACGACGGCGAGAAGTTCATCTACTGCAGCGGGACCACGTTCAAGGACTTCCTGCTCACCGACGACCACGGCCTCTCGTGCGACATGACGGGCGGCTCCAGCGGCGGCCCGTGGTTCACCGAGTTCGACGAGGCGTCGGGCACCGGTCTGCAGGCGTCGGTGAACAGCTTCGGCTACGTCTTCCTGCCCGGCACGATGTTCGGCCCGTACTTCGGTGCGGACGCGCAGACGCTCTACGAGACGGCCCAGGCCGGCTAGCCCAGCCGCCCGCCCACCGTCAGGGACTCTGGACCTGCGGGCCGCCGCGCAGGCGCACCTCGCACTCGCCGTCGTAGGACTGGTACGAGGTGATCGTCTCCGGCACCCGCAGGCCCGGGGTGTTCAGGTAGAGGGCGCGGACCCGGTCGAAGTCCGCTTCCACCGTGGCCTCCGCCGCCTCGTCGAGCAGCGCCAGCTCCGCCTCGCCGGGCTCGTCGATGCCCGGTTCGCTGTCGCCGAGGCCCCAAGCGTCCCAGGGCAGCACCTCGGCGCGGTTCAGCGCCGCCAGGTCCCGCACGACGTTGGCTCGCACCATCCACCGGCCCATCAGGCCGAGCGCGCTGACGCCGAAGGTCTTCGGGTCGGCCTCGCCCGCACGGCACCGCCGCCAGCCCTCGCCGGCGACGAGGAAGCGGTCGCGGGGCACGTCGAGCGGGTCGAAGTCCAGCTCGTAGGCCTTCTCGACCTGCGAGTCGGGCACCATCTGCGGGTCGCTGAGGATCCAGCCGCGCTCCGGGTGCCAGTACTCGGTCATCCAGTGGTCGTCGTGGAAGCCCGGCGCGAAATAGGTGGCGTAACCGCAGCGGATACGTGCCGGTGTCCCAGTGTGCCGCAGCAGCGAGCAGTGCAGCAGTGCGAAGTCGCGGCAGGTGCCCGCGAACCGGTCGAGCGGGCGTCGCGGTGCGCTGAGGGGCGCACCGTCGAGCCGCGTGATGGTGTCCAGTATGTCGTCGATGTAGCGGGTTTCCGCTTCGGCGCGGTAGCGCGCCTCGGACAACGCGCACCCGAAACGGCCCGTCTCGTCCCGGTGAATGAGCAAGTGCCGGACGAGCAACGCGAGTTCATCCGGGCCACCGGGAAGTTCGGCGAGCCTGTCCGTAGCGCCGGGATCGCTGTGGACGCTCTGCGTCGAGTAGAAGTCACGCTCTGCGGGCAGCATGTGCGACAGGGTTGCGGATTTCGTCGCGGATTGCCAGCCGGTCGGCAGCCGATTCCGTGCCACGGCCGGGTGTGCGTAGGGTGCGCCCCGTGAGACGTACAGGAACGGTACGGGCTGCCGCGGCCGCGCTCCTCATGCTGGCCGCCACCGCGGCCTGCTCAGGCGGGGGAGGCAGCGACGACGCCCGGCCCCCGGGCAGGGACAGGGTCAAGGACGAGGACCGGGCGTCGATCCGGGTCGACCATCCCGTGGCCCTCGCCGACAAGGGCGTACGCGTGCGGGTCGGCGGACTCGGCGCGGAGGACCGGGTCACGGTCGCCGCGCACGCCAAGGACCAGCGCGGCATGCCGTGGAGCGCGAAGGGCGACTTCACGGCCGACGCGCACGGCCGTCTGGACCTGGGCGGGCAGGCACCGCGCGGCGGGCGCCCGTACGAGAAGCCCGGCAGTATGAGCCTGATCACCGCGATGCTGCCGCAGCGCGGCCCGGGGACGAAGATGATCGGCAGCGGCCGGGCCCTCTACTACCACCCGGCCTCCCCGGCCGAGCAGCCTTCGTACGACGTGCGGCTGACCGTCAGCAAGAACGGCAAGCGGCTGGCCGGCCGCACCATCAGCCGCCAGTGGCTGACCGGTGAGGTGCGGCACCGCAAGCTCACGGTCGCCAGGGACAAGGTCGACGGCGAGCTGTACACCCCGGCGAAGGGTGCGAAGCGGCGGGCGCCCGTTCTGGTCTTCGGCGGCTCGGAGGGCGGCAACTCCGGTGAGAACGCCGCCGCGTTGCTCGCGGCGCGCGGCCATCCCGCGCTGTCGCTGTGCTACTTCCGCTGCGGCGAGGGCTCGGGACGGCCCAACGCGATCAACATGATCGACCTCGGCTACTTCACGCGCGCGGCCCGCGTGCTCGGCAAGGAGCCCGGCGCCGACCCCAAGCGGCTCGCGGTGATGGGCAACTCCCGCGGCAGCGAGGTCGCCCAACTCCTCGGCCAGCGCCACCCGTCCGTCTTCCGTGACGTGATCGCCTACGCGCCCTCCGCCAAGATCAACGGTCCCTATCTGGCCGGCGCGCAGGGCCGTGCCGCCTGGGCGGAGCGCGGCAGGCCCATCCCGGCCGGGCCCATCCGGCTGGACCGCGTACGCGGCAGGGTGCTGGCCGTCGCGGGCGGCAACGACAAGATGTGGGACTCCGACGGCGCGGCCCGCCGCATCGCCGCCCAGCGCAACGCGTCCGGTGCCCGCCACCAGCAGGTCACCTATCCGAAGGCGGGCCATCACGTGAACTGGTTCCCCTACGGCCAGCCCGGCCAGGAGGGTGGCGCGGACGGCAGCGTCCTCGCCACCGCGCGGGCCGACGAGGCGGCCCGCGCGGACAGCTGGACGCGGGTGCTGAAGCTGCTCGGTCACTGACCGCCGCCCGCCCCCTGCCGTCCGCCCCGCCGTCCGGCTCAACGCCGGAC
>NZ_JBOHCV010000433.1:0-4029 GCF_050698815.1 Streptomyces sp. | reverse complement strand
CAGTCCGACTGGATGCCCGACCTCGCGGACATCGAGCGCAAGGTGACCGACCGCACCAAGGCGCTCGTGATCATCAACCCGAACAACCCCACCGGAGCGGTCTACGACGAGGAGATGCTGCGCGGCCTCACCGACATCGCGCGCCGGCACAACCTCATCGTCTGCTCCGACGAGATCTACGACAAGATCCTCTACGACGGCGTCACCCACACCCCCACCTCCGTCATCGCCCCCGACCTGCTCACCCTCACCTTCAACGGCCTCTCCAAGTCCTACCGCGTCGCGGGGTTCCGCAGCGGCTGGATGGCCGTGTGCGGACCTAAGGCGCACGCGCAGAGCTACATCGAGGGGCTGACGATCCTCGCCAACATGCGGCTCTGCGCGAACATGCCCGCCCAGCACGCGGTGGCCGCCGCGCTCGGCGGCCGTCAGTCCATCGAGGACCTGGTCCTGCCGGGCGGCCGTCTCCTCGAGCAGCGCGACACGGTCCATGAACTGCTGACGCGGATCCCCGGCGTGACGTGTGTGAAGCCCAAGGGCGCGATCTACGCCTTCCCGCGGCTCGACCCCAAGGTCTACAAGATCAAGGACGACCGCGAGATGGTGCTCGACCTGCTACGGGCCGAGCAGATCATGATCGTCCACGGCACGGGCTTCAACTGGCCCGACCCCGACCACTTCCGCATCGTCAACCTGCCGTCGGTGCCCGAACTCGAGGACGCGGTGACCCGCATCGGGTCCTTCCTGGACGGCTACAGCCAGCCCTAGGCTCCCCACGTCCGGATCATGAAGTGCATACGGTTCAACTTTAGACGGAGTCCAAGTTAGACTGGCCGCCTGAGCACGCCCGGCAGGAGGCCGTCCATGTACGAACCCATCCGTTCCAAGTCGGTCCACACCACGTCCCATGTCGAGGGTCCCCATCGCACGAGGTTCGAGGAGCTGGACATACGTCTGGCCGGACACCTCACCGCGCTGCTCACCGTCACCGACGAGCTGCGGGCCCTCGCCCCGAGCACCGAGCTGGACGAAGCGGCTCTGCGGCTCGCGGCCCATGTGGCCGGCCGTCGCGACGGTCGGATGCCGCTGCGCGCGGCCCCTTCCGTACGGAGCACCGACCCCCATCGCACAGTGACCCTGCACCAGCGCGCCCACATGCTCGCGGGTCACGCACTGGTGGTGGCCAACTCCCTGGGAGACGAGCCGGCGGCCACCCTCGCGACGGAGCGCACCGACGCCCACGCCTCCGCCCTCGGCCTCACCCCCGCCTGACCCGACGCAGCCGCCAGCCGCCCACGTACGGGAGGGGCGGGACGCGCAGGCGTGCGTGTCCGGACACTCAAGCGTTATTTTCGGCCCGGGACATGCGACAGGCGGTCCCGGAACGCTTCCGGGTCCCGGGCAGTAAATAATGCCGTCCGGACACGCGCGCCGGAGCGGGACGCACCGCACCCCCCACCGGGCCCGCGACAACGCGAACCCGGTGAGGGCGACGAAGCGGGTCAGCCCAGGCGGGCGACCAGGGCGCGGTATTCGTCCCACAGTTCCGTCGGCGTGTGGTCACCGAAGGTGTTGAGGTGCTCGGGGACGAGCGCCGCCTCCTCGCGCCAGACCTCCTTGTCGACGGCGAGAACGAAGTCGAGCTGGGCCTCGGTCAGTCCGAGACCGTCCGTGTCCAGGGACTCCTTCGTCGGCAGCACGCCGATGGGCGTCTCGACCCCCTCCGCCTCGCCGTTCAGCCGCTCCACGATCCACTTCAGTACGCGGCTGTTCTCGCCGAAGCCCGGCCAGACGAAGCGGCCGTCCTCGTCCTTCTTGAACCAGTTGACGTAGTAGATCTTCGGCAGCTTGGCCTGGTCGGCGTTCTTGCCGACCTGCACCCAGTGGTCGAAGTAGTCGCCCATGTTGTAGCCGCAGAAGGGGAGCATCGCGAAGGGGTCCCGGCGGAGCTCGCCGACCTTGCCCTCGGCGGCGGCGGTCTTCTCGCTGGCCACGTTGGCGCCGAGGAAGACGCCGTGCTGCCAGCTGAAGGACTCGGTCACCAGCGGTACGGCCGTGGCGCGCCGGCCGCCGAACAGGATCGCCGAGATGGGGACGCCGCGGGGGTCCTCCCACTCCGGCGCGATGATCGGGCACTGCCCGGCCGGGGTGGTGAAGCGCGCGTTGGGGTGGGCGGCCGGGGTTCCCGAGTCGGGGGTCCAGTCGTTGCCCTTCCAGTCGGTGAGGTGTGCGGGCGTCTCCTCGGTCATGCCCTCCCACCACACGTCGCCGTCGTCGGTGAGGGCGACGTTGGTGAAGACGGAGTTGCCCCACAGGGTCTTCATCGCGTTGGCGTTGGTGTGCTCGCCGGTGCCGGGGGCGACGCCGAAGAAGCCGGCCTCGGGGTTGATCGCCCACAGCCGCCCGTCGTCGGCGAACTTCATCCACGCGATGTCGTCGCCGACGGTCTCGACGGTCCAGCCCTCGAGCGTCGGGATGAGCATCGCGAGGTTCGTCTTGCCGCAGGCCGACGGGAAGGCGCCGGTGACGTACTTGGTCTCCCCCTCCGGCGAGGTCAGCTTGAGGATGAGCATGTGCTCGGCCATCCAGCCCTCGTCGCGGGCGATCACGGACGCGATCCGCAGCGCGAAGCACTTCTTCCCCAGCAGCGCGTTGCCGCCGTAGCCCGAGCCGAACGACCAGATCTCGCGCGTCTCGGGGAAGTGCACGATGTACTTGTTGTCGGCGTTGCAGGGCCAGGGCACGTCCTCCTCGCCCTCGGCCAGCGGCCGCCCGACCGAGTGCAGGCAGGGCACGAAGTCGCCGTCCTCGCCGAGCACGTCGAGCGCGCCGGCGCCCATGCGGGTCATGATCCGCATCGAGACGGCGACGTACGCCGAGTCGGTCAGCTGCACGCCGATCTCCGCGATCGGCGAGCCCAGCGGCCCCATCGAGAAGGGCACGACGTACATCGTGCGGCCCTTCATCGCGCCGTGGAACAGCCGGCGCAGCGTCTCGCGCATCTCCCCCGGCTCGGTCCAGTTGTTCGTCGGGCCGGCGTCCTGGCGGCGTTCGGAGCAGATGAACGTGCGGTCCTCCACGCGAGCGACGTCGCCCGGGTCGGAGGAGGCGAGGTACGAGTTCGGGCGCTTGGCCTCGCTCAGGCGCCGGAACGTACCCCCGTCGACGAGCGCCTGACAGAGCCGGTCGTACTCCTCAGCCGAGCCGTCGCACCAGTGGACCGTGTCCGGCTGCGTGAGGGCGGCCACCTCCTCCACCCACGACAGGAGCTTCCGGTTGCTGGTCGGGGCGGACGTCTCGGTGGCCATTGCGCGGTCAACCTTCCTTCGATCGGGGGAAGAGCGTGATTCTGACGTGAACGCACCGGGCACGGCGGCGCTTGCGCGCCTACTCGACGTCCCCCTCGGCCGGCGTCGCCCCCGCCTCGCGGCGCGGGACGAGCACGAGCCGCTTGAACTCGGCCACCAGGACGCCGTCCTGGTTGAGCACGCGCGTGTGCACCTTGACCGTGCCGCGATCGGGCTTGGAGCGCGAGGGCTTGACCTCGAGGACCTCGGACTCGCAGAAAAGCGTGTCGCCGTGGAAGACGGGCGCCGGGTGCTTGAGCTCCTCGGTGGCCAGATTGGCGATCGCCTTGCCCGAGACGTCCGACACGCTCATGCCGAGCGCCAGCGAGTAGACCAGCGGCCCCACCACGACGTTGCGCCCCTGCTGGGAGGCCTTGGCGTAGACGTCGTTGATGTGCAGCGGGTGATGATTCATCGTGATCAGGCAGAACAGGTGGTCGTCCGCCTCGGTCACCGTCTTGGCGGGCCAGTGCTTGTAGGTCGCGCCCACCTCGAACTCCTCGAGGTAGCGGCCGTACGGGTGCGCCCCGGTCGCCTCGCGGGCGGCCTGGTCGGTCTCGATGGCATGCCTGGTGTCGGAGCTCATGGCGCCGGACTCTAGAGCCGGCGCGCCCCGCTAGATTCCCGCGCCCTATGCGCAACCCCCGAGACTTCGCTCAGCCGCTCGCGATCGGCGCTCCCC
>NZ_JBOHCV010000432.1:0-4891 GCF_050698815.1 Streptomyces sp. | reverse complement strand
GGGGTCGAGGTGCTCGGCGAGGACGGCGCCCGCGCGCGCATCCAGCCCGGCACGACAGTGGTACGGGCGAACGCCGCCCTGTCACCCTATGGCCGGCTGCTGGGTCCGGACCCGGCGAGCGCCATCGCCTGCACGGTCGGCGGGGTGGTCGCCAACAACGCCTCCGGTATGACGGCCGGCACCACCCGTAACTCCTACCGTACGGTCGACTCACTCACCCTCGTGCTGCCCTCCGGCACTGTGGTGGACACCGGTGATCCTCGCGCCGACGAGGACCTGGCACACGCCGAACCCGCGCTGTGCGCGGGGCTGATGGCGCTGAAGGAGGAGATCGAGTCGGACCCGGAGCTCGTCGCCCGTATCCGCGCGAAGTACCAGCTGAAGAACACCAACGGCTACCGGCTGGACGCCTTCCTCGACGGGGACACACCCGTGTCGGTCCTGCGCGGGCTGACGGTGGGCTCGGAGGGAACGCTCGGTTTCATCGCCGAGGTCGTCTTCAGCACCCTCCCGCTGCACCGGCGCACCTCGACCGGGCTGCTCTTCTTCCCCTCCCTCTCGGCAGCCGCCGCAGCCGTGCCGCGGTTCAACGAGGCGGGTGCGCTCGCCGTGGAACTGATGGACGGCAACACCCTGCGGGCCTCGGTCAGCGTGGCGGGCGTACCCGCGGACTGGGCGGGGCTGCCCAAGGAGACCGCGGCGCTGCTGGTGGAGTTCCGGTCGCCGGACGAGTCCGCACAGCTGGCCCGGGAGAAGGCCGCCGCCGAAGTGATGGCGGACCTCGAACTGGTCGCACCCGTCGCCTCGGTGACCAACGAGTTCACCCGGGACGCGAAGACCATCGGCTTCTACTGGAAGGCGCGCAAGGCCTTCGTCTCTGCGGTCGGCGGTGCGCGCCCGGCGGGCACGACGCTGATCACCGAGGACTTCGCGGTGCCGCCCTCCAGGCTCGCGGAGGCGTGCGAGGCACTGCTGGAGCTGCAGTCACGGCACGGCTTCGACGCCGCGGTGGCCGGGCACGCCGCGCACGGCAACCTGCATTTCCTGCTGGCTTTCGACGCCGCCAAGGAGGCGGACGTGGCGCGGTACGCGGGCTTCATGGAGGAGTTCTGCCGGCTGACGGTGGAACGTTTCGACGGCTCGCTGAAGGCGGAGCACGCCACCGGCCGTAACATCGCGCCGTTCCTGGAACTGGAGTGGGGCGAGCGGGCCACCGAGCTGATGTGGCGGATCAAGCAGACCCTCGACCCGGACGGTGTGCTGGCACCGCGCGTCATCCTGGACCGCGACCCGCGGGCCCACCTGCGCGGCCTGAAGTCGATCCCGAAGGTGGAGGCGGTGGCCGACCCGTGCATCGAGTGCGGCTTCTGCGAACCCGCCTGCCCCAGCGGCGATCTGACGACCACGCCCCGGCAACGCATCGTGCTGCGGCGGGAGATGCTGCGCCAGTCGCCCGACTCCCCGGTCAACGACAGTCTGCTGGAGTCCTACGGCTACGACGCGGTCGATACCTGCGCCGGCGACTCGACGTGTGCGCTGGCCTGTCCGGTCGGCATCGACACCGGCGCCATGATGAAGGACTTCCGGCACCGGCGGCACTCCGCCCGGGAGGAACGTACGGCCGCGCGCGCGGCCCGGCACTTCCGGCTGGTGGAGAGGTCGGCCCGGCTGGCGGTGGCGGCGGCCGGCAGGCTGCGGCACCAGTGGCTGCCGCGGCGGGGCGACCGGCTGCTGGAGTCGGTGACCGGCGCGGCACGCAAGGTCTTGAGCCCGGACCTGGTGCCCGAGTGGCTGCCGCAGCTTCCGGGAGCGGCGGCCAAGCGGCTTCCCGCCACGGACCGTTCGACGGCGGCGGCCGTCTACTACCCGGCGTGCGTCAACCGCATCTTCGGCGGGCCGGACGGCGGCGAGGGCTCCTCGCTGCCGGAGGCCATGGTGATCGTCTCGGCCCGGGCCGGGCGTCCGGTGTGGATCCCCGAGGACGTCGTGGGCACCTGCTGCGCCACCATCTGGCACTCCAAGGGATACGACTCGGGTAACGCGCTGATGGCGAACCGGATCGTCGAGGCGGCCTGGCGATGGACGGACGGCGGCGAGCTGCCGCTGGTGGTGGACGCCTCCTCCTGCACGCTGGGCCTCGGCCACGAGGTGGTGCCGTATCTGAGCCGCGCCAACCGCAAGCTGCACGAGCGCCTGACAGTCATCGACTCGGTCGTGTGGGCGGCACGGGAGCTGCTCCCACGGCTGACCGTCGAGCGGCGCGTGGGCTCCGCGGTGCTCCATCCCACCTGCTCCATGCGGCATCTGGGCGACACGGAGCAGTTGCGTGAGGTGGCGGAGGCGTGCGCGGAGGAGGTCGTGGTCCCGGTGGACACGCGCTGCTGCGGCTTCGCCGGCGACCGGGGCATGCTGCACAAGGAGCTGACGGCATCGGCGACCGCGCGTGCGGCCGCCGAGGTGACGGCGCGGGACTTCGACGCGCACCTGTCGGCGAACCGGATGTGCGAGGTGGGCATGGACCACGCGACGGGAGGGCGCGGCTACCACTCGGTGCTGCTGGAGCTGGAAAGGGCGACCCGGCCCGCCTGAGCCCGGAGCCGGCGGGATTCCGCCGGCCCCGGGCCGTGGTGCTGCTGTGCTGCTGTGGTGCACCTGTGGTGCGGGCCTCAGTCCGTCAGGCCGTCAGGAGGCGGCCCCGGTGTGCAGCGCCAGCGCGCCCTTCGCGGGGACCGTGGTCTCCACCTTGCCGTCGTCGCCGACGGTGACCGTGTTGCCCTCGCAGTCGTCCGGCGCGGCCTTGGCGACGTTGCAGTAGGTGCCGCCGGGCAGCGACGTCGTGAAGGTCTGGCGCAGTTCGCCGTCACCGGCGTTGAGGGCGACGAAGCCCTTGTCGCCGCGGCCGAAGGCGAGGGCGCTGCCCTGCGACCACCAGCCGGTCACCTCGGCGCCGCCGACGGCGTTGCGGAATCCGACCATGCCGGTGATCTCCGGCTGGGCGTGCATGTTCGTCCAGCCGTCACCGCCGCTGGGCGGACCGGCGTCCTTGTCCGACCACTCGTAGCCGGAGAAGACGTTCGGCGAGCCGTAGGGGTGCGCCAGCATGAAGGCGTTGGCGAGCTTGTGGAGAGCGCCGTCCTTGTAGGTCAGCGTGGAGCCGTTGCGCTCGGTGTCCCAGTTGTCGACGAACGTACGGGCCTGACCGCCCGCCAGTTTGCCGTCGGCGATGTTCCGCAGCCCGCCCAGGTCACCCCCCTGGAAGGCACTCTTGAGATGGCCGCCGTAGCGGAACTCGTCGACGTCGCCGAGACCGGTGTACTCCTCGGGCTGAACCGCCTCACCGCCGCCGTAGATGACTTCGGAGATCCAGTAGCCCGGGTCGGCCATCTTGGACTTGATCGCTTCCACGTCGCCGGCCGCCATGTGCTTCGCGGCGTCGATGCGGAAGCCGTCGACGCCCATCTGCCGCAGGCTGTCGAGGTAGGCGGCGATGGTGGAGCGCACCTTGTCGCTGCCCGTGTCGAGGTCGGCCAGACCGACGAGTTCACAGGTCTGCACGTTGTCGCGGCTGGTGTAGTCGGTGATGTCCTTGCGGCAGCCGTGGAAGTCGGCGTCCCCGTAGCTGCCCGGGTAGTCGTACTTGGTGTACCGGGTGCCGCCGGTGCCCGTTCCGGAGGCGGAGGACATGTGGTTGATGACCGCGTCCGCGATCACCTTGACGCCCGCCGCGTGGCAGGCGTTCACCATGCTCTTGAACGCGTCGGCGTCGCCCAGCCGTCCGGCGATCTTGTAACTGACCGGCTGGTACGACGTCCACCACTGGTCGCCCTTGATGTGCTCGGTGGCCGGTGAGACCTCGACGTAGCCGTACCCGGCCGGGCCGAGCGTGTCCGTGCACGCCTTGCTCACGTCCGCGAAGGGCCTCTCGAAGAGGGTAGCGGTGACGCTCTTGTCCCCGGGAGGCGTCGCCCGGGATTCCTCGGGTGTCAGGGCCAGCAGACCGCCGGCAGCCACGAGCGCGGCCAGGATCGCGCCGGTCAGGCGTTTTCTCATCGTGTGCGGCTCCTTCGTCGTCGGACACTGCGAGTGCCGATGAAGGCAGCCACGCGCCAGGCCGCCGTGGGGGGCGTTACGCGAAGGAGCCTCCCGCCAAGGCGTGAACACGTCAAGTCTTTCCGCAAGCGTTTCCAGTGAGTTTCTGCAACTTCTTGCTAGCGGGCCAGGGACGCCTTGTCACCCATGACCACCACCGGATGCCGGTCCGGATCCAGGGTGCGCAGCAGATACCGCATGCCGGACTTGGGGATGCTCACGCATCCGGAGGTGCCGCTGCCGTGGTCCAGGTGCAGCCAGATGCTGCCGCCCTTGGACTGCCCTTGGGGGCGGGTGGGGTCGAGGGGCGTGGTGCCCCTGACCCGGTTGTAGTCGACGGCGATGACGTGGTCGAAGTCGTGCCGGGTCGCCTTGGGCCAGTGCGAAGGGGGCGTGAAGGCATCGCTGTTGGTGTACGGCAGCTTCGCGTCCGGCGCCGGCAGCACACCGCCCGCGTCGGAGACGGTGAAGACGCCCACCGGACTGCGCTTGTCGCCCTCGTGGTGCGCGGGGGTCCAGCCCTTCTTCCCGTTGTGCGCGGGCCAGCTGCGCTTCCGTGACCACGCCTCGCCCGTCTCGCCCTCCTTGGTGTACAGCCGCACGGTCGCCTCGGCCGAGTCCTCGTCCTCGCCGTAGACCGCGAGCACCTGACGGGCGTCGCGGGGGATCTTCTTGTGCAGCGAGTCCGCCACACCCGGGATGCGGGTGGGATCCGCCTTGCGGCCCGAGGTGTGACGTGAGGCCTCGGCACCCGGCTTGCCGGTCGCCGCGCCGCCGGCACCGCACCCCGCCAGGGTCAGCG
>NZ_JBOHCV010000431.1:0-3392 GCF_050698815.1 Streptomyces sp. | reverse complement strand
CGGATCATTCAGGACGGTGGCAGACGGCCTCGACGTTGTTGCCGTCCGGGTCGCGTACGAACGCCCCGTAGTACGACTCGTGGTACTCGGGCCACAGTTTCGGCGGGTGCAGCACCTCGGCCCCGGCTGCGACGGCAGCCTCATGGAAGGCGTCGACGGTCCCGCGGTCGGCGGCAGCGAAGGCGATGTGCGTCTCGCGGGCCCGCCCTTCCGTGGTCGCGGGCCCCAGCCAGAAGACCGGGAACGAGGTGCCGTAGCCGATGACGTCACCGAAGTCGAGAATGCGTCTGCCTCCCAGGGTCGCCAGGACGGCGTCGTAGAAGTCCGCCGCGGCAGTGGGGTCCTGCGTCTGAATCGAAATGTGATCGAACATCCTGCGAGTCTTCCACAGCGGCGGAGACCTGTCAGCGCCTTCCGCCTACGGTGGGTGCGCCGGTCGAGGTGCGCCTGTCCGTCGGTGCGCCGGTCCTCCTCAGCACATGCGCAGCGGACGGAAATCCGCGTGCCGCGGGTCGGCGTAGACGCTCCCCTCGGGGGTGCCGCCCCCGGCCCGCGCCGTGGTCGGACGCAGTCCGAACGTCGTGAACGCCGTGCGCCGGGGGAGCGGGTAACGCTCTTCGCCGGTGAGGGAGTTGAGGATCACCGCGCTGCGGTGCGCGGCCAGCCCGAGGTCGGGGGCGCCGACGCCGTGCGTGTGCCGCTCGGCGTTCTGCACGTGGACCGCCCCGGTCACCGACGGATCCAGCACCAGCCGGTACCGGTCATCCACCCGGTGCCGCCCCGCGGCGTCCCGGCGCAGCCAGCGGTCGAGCCCGGCGAGCACACCGTCCAGCGGACGCTCGCGGTAACCGGTCGCCAGCACCACCGCGTCCGTCGTCAGCCGGGTGCGCTCGTCCTGCTCCACATGTTCCAGGTGCAGCTCCAGCCGGGTGGCGCCCAGCCGTCCGGCCGTACGGACGGCCACCCCGGGAGTCAGCACCGCGTCCGGCCAGCCGCCGCCCAGGGTGCGGTGATACAGCACGTCGTGGATGGCGGCCAGCGTGTTCTGGTCGACCGCCTTGTGCAGCTGCCACTGACGCGGCAGCAGCCGGTCCCGTACCCGCTCGGGCAGGGCGTGGAAATAGCGGGTGTAGTCGGGCGTGAAGTGCTCCAGGCCCAGCTTGCTGTACTCCATCGGCGCGAACGCGGCGCTGCGGGTCAGCCAGTGCAGCCTCTCCCGCCCGGCCGGGCGGTGGCGGAGCAGATCGAGGAAGACCTCGGCGCCCGACTGACCGGAACCGACGACGGTGACATGCCCGGCCGCCAGCAGCCGCTCCCGGTGGTCGAGATAGTCGGCCGAGTGGATGACCTCCACGCCCGCAGTACCGGCGAGCTGGCGCAGCGGTTCGGGCACATGCGGCGCGCTGCCCAGACCGAGCACGAGGTTACGGGCGTAGGAACGGCCGGGCCCGGCGCTTCCCGCGGCGTCCGGGCGGGTGAAGTCGACCTCGAACAGGCGGCGTTCGGCATGCCAGCGCACCGCGTCGACGCGGTGGCCGAAATGGAGACCGGTGCCGGCCCCGGCTCCGGCACCGGGAATCTCCGGCATCTCGGCGGCCAGGCCCTCGCTCACCCAGCGGCAGTACGCGTCGTACTCGGCGCGCTCGATGTGGAAGCGCTCGGCGAAGTAGAAGGGGAACAGCCGGTCCTGGGCCTTCAGGTAGTTGAGGAAGGACCACGGGCTGGCCGGGTCGGCGAGCGTGACCAGGTCGGCCAGGAAGGGCACTTGGAGGGTGGCCCCCTCGATGAGCAGGCCGGGATGCCAGTGGAAGGCCGGGCGCTGCTCGTAGAGAGCGGTGCGCAGCCCGGGGACACCGTGCGCGAGGGCGGCAAGGGAGAGATTGAAGGGGCCGATGCCGATGCCCGCGAGGTCGAGCGGCGGCGGCTCCTGCGGGTGCGGCCTGCCCCGGCGCTGTCCCGGGGGCGCGCCCCGGCCGGTGTGACGGGGCGGCACGGACGGCTTGGGCGGGAAGGGCCGGTGGCCGTCGGCGGTCGTCATGCGTGGTGGCTCCTTGCGGCGCTGGTGACGGGCGCGGGCTTGGGATCGGGCGCTGGGACTGGGACTGACGGTGACGCTGGGGTGGCGTCGTGCACGAGCTTGAGAAGGTCGGCAAGATGGCTGATCCGGGCGTGCGGATTGAGCAGCGTGGCCTTCAGCCACAGATCCCCGCCGCTCAAGTCGGCCCTGCCGAGGACGGCGCTGCCCTCGCTCAGCAGCCGGCGACGGACCGCGGCGACGGCGGCGCCGTCCGCCCCCGTGGGCCGGAACAGCACGGTGGACAGCTCGGGCGTGCCGTACAGCTCGAACCGGGGGTCGGCCGCGACCAGTTCGGCGAACTCCAGCGCCACCGCGCAGGTCCGCTCCACCAGGGACGCCAGCCCCCGGCGTCCCAGGGCGCGCAGTGTGACGGCCACCTTGAGAATGTCGGGGCGCCGCGTCGTACGCAGCGAACGGCCCAGCAGGTCGGGGAGCCCGGCCCCGGTGTCGTCGCCGGCGTTGAGATACTCGGCGCGGTGGTCCAGCGGACTCAGCGCACCACGGTCGGGAACCACGAAGAGTCCGGCGGCGACCGGCTGCCACCCCAGCTTGTGCAGGTCGAGGGTGACACTGTCGGCCCGCTCCAGCCCGGCGAGGCGGCACCGCAGCCGTTCGCTGAACAGCAACGGCCCTCCGTAGGCGGCATCCACGTGGAGCCGCGCACCGCACTCGTACTGCCGTACCACATCGGCCAGTTCGGCCAGCGGATCGATGGCGCCCGCGTCGGTGGTACCCGCCGTGGCGACCACGAGTACGGGCCTGCCGTCCGCAGTCTCCGCGGCGAGCGTGTCGAGTGCGCCGCGCAGCGCCGCCGCACCCAGCACCCCGCGCGGCGTCGGGACGACGACCGGCGCGGGCAGGCCCAGCAGCCACGCCGCACGGTGCACGCTGTGGTGCGCGTTCGCCCCGCAGACGACGCGGACCCCGCCGCCGTAGAGCTCCCGGGCCAGCAGCACGCCCAGCTGATTGGACTCCGTGCCGCCCGTGGTCACCAGCGCGTCCGGAACCCGCCCGGCGTCCTCGTAGACGAGCCGGGCCAGCGCCCGGCACGTCCGCCACTCCAACTCCGAGGCGGCGGGCGCCTGATCCCACGAATCCATCGACGGATTCAGCGCGCCGGCAGCCATGTCGGCCGCCGCCGCCACCGCGAGCGGAGGGCAGTGCAGATGGGCGGCGCACAGTGGATCGGCGGGGTCGGCGGCTCCCGCCGCCACCATCCGCACCAGCGAACTCAGCGCCTCCCGTGCCCCCGTGCCGTCCTCCGGGATCGCGGCATCCTCCGACGGGCCGCCCAGCACCGCCCGTACCCCGGCGG
>NZ_JBOHCV010000430.1:0-25832 GCF_050698815.1 Streptomyces sp. | reverse complement strand
GCCGGGCTGGGCCTGGGCGGGCGGGTGCGGTGGCAGGAGGTGCGTACGCCGGAGGACATCGCGGCCGAGACGGGCGTGCCGGGCGGCCTGGTGCCCGCGCCGGTACTGGGCGGCGGGCCGCTGCGGGCGCCCAACAGGACGGCGACGCAGGGGCTCTACCGGGCCGGCGGCTGGGCTCATCCGGGAGGCGGGCCGGCCCACGCCGGCATGTCCGGCGCGCTGGTGGCGGGATTGATCGTGGAGGGGGACGACTGGCGCGGCTCACGGTGAGCGGTGCGGGACGACCGGTACGGGACGGGGGCCGGGACAGGGGCCGGGGCCGGGGCGGGGGCTGCGGCTTCCGCGCTCAGTAGCCGCGCTGGTCGTCGTAGTAGTAATAGCCGTTGTCCGCGGTGCCGTAGCCGTTCTGGTACGGCTGGTAGGGCTGCTGCTCCGGCGGCACCTCGTCGGCGTCGCGCTGCTGCGGTACCCAGGCACCGCCGGCCGCCGGGGTTTGGGGGTAGTAGGACTGCTCTCCCGTGTACATGCCGTCGTTGCCGTACCCGGTGCCGTAGCCGTCGGCCCCGTAGCCGTCGGATCCGTAGCCGTTGCCGTACGGGGACTGCTGGGGGCCGTAGCCCGGCTGATCCCCGCCGCCGTAGCCGCCCCCGTAGCCGCTGCCGTAGGCGTCGAAGCCGTCGTAGGACGCGGCCGCGTACTGGCCATTGCCGTCGTAGCCGGCGTAGGGGTCGGAGTACGCGGCGTACTGCTGCTGGTCCGGGTAGGTGTACTGCTGCTGGTCGGCCTGGTCCGGGTATATCCCTCGACGGGCGGCGGCGGGATAGCCGAAGTCGTCATAGCCGCTGAGGCTGAATTCCCCGGTCTCGTCCGGCATCGGCCCGGGCTGGTAGACGGGGCCGGACTGTTGCTGGGCGGGCTGCTGGGCGCCGTAGCCGTTCGTGGTCGGGTAGCCGCCCGGTTCCTGTCCGAGGGGGTCGTACGCGGCCGCCGGGTCGTAGCCGTTCGCCCCGTAGCCGGTCTCGTCGTAAGCGTTCGGGCTGAAGGCCTGCGTCGCGGCGTAGGCACCGGTGTCCCGGCCGTTCGGCGCGAAGACGTCGGGCTCGTAGCCGTCCGGTCCGTAGCCGTTCGACGCGTAGCCGTCCGCTCCATAGCCGTTCGACGCGTAGCCGCTCGGCTCATAGCCGTCGGAGCCGTAGCCGGCCTGGCGCTGCTCCGCCGTCGTATCGTGCGCCTCCAGCTCGGAGACCTCCAGCGAGGGGTCCTCGTCCGCCGCCTCTTCCTCCTCGCGGCGACGGCGGGTGAAGCCCGGGCCGTTGAGCGCCCAGCCGGCCGCGAAGCCGCGGCGGTGCGAGAGCGTGACGAACGTCTGACCCATGGCGAAGGCGGCGATTCCGGCCCCGATCACGAGTACCGACGGAATCAGCGCCCCCGCCACCACACCCAGGAAGCCGGTGAAGGCCAGCAGGCGCCAGCGCAGTCGTGCCTTGTACTGCAGCAGCACCTCGCCGAACAGCCACAACGCGACGATGCCGAACGCGATGTAGAGGACCGTCCAGCCCATGTACGCCCCTCTCTCGCCGCCTCGGCCGGCAGGCTTCGGCTCAGGACCGCTCGTGGAGTCCGAGATTCTCGTGGATTTCCAGCGTTGCCGTGGAGTTGTTGAGCGTAATGAAGTGGAGTCCGGGGACGTCCTCAGCCATCAGCCTCGCACACAGCTCCGTGGCGCACTCGATCCCGACCGAGCGTACCGCCGCCGGATCGTCTTCGACGGCCCGGAGTCGATCTGCCATCTCCCGAGGGATCGTCGCGTTGCTGAGCTGCGCGAACCGCTCGATCTGCTGCACGTTGGTGACCGGCATGATCTCCGGAATGATCGGTGTCTCGCAACCGGCGGCCACCGCGCTGTCCCGCAGCCGCAGATAGTCCTCGGCGCGGAAGAACATCTGCGTGATCGCGTAATCGGCCCCGGCCCGGCACTTGTCGGCGAAGTGCCGCACGTCGGAGTCCCAGTCCGTGGACCGCGGGTGCATCTCGGGGAAGGCGGCGACGCCGACACAGAAGTCGCCGGATTCCTTGATCAGCTCGACGAGTTCGGCAGCATAGTCGAGGCCCTCGGGGTGCTTCACCCACTCCCCCATCGGATCGCCCGGCGGGTCACCGCGGATGGCGAGCACGTTGCGGATGCCGGCGTCGGCGTACTGGCCGATGACGTTGCGCAGCTCGGCCCGCGAGTGGCTGACAGCGGTGAGGTGGGCGACGGGAGTGAGGGTGGTCTCCGCGGCGATCCGTTCGGTGTTGCGCACGGTGCCTTCGCGCGAGGAACCGCCCGCGCCGTAGGTCACCGAGACGAAGGTCGGCGAGACCGCCTCGATCCGGCGCAGCGAGTTCCACAACGCCCGCTCGCCCTTCTCGGTCTTGGGGGCGAAGAACTCGAAGGAGTACGACTTCTGCCCCGAGGCGAGCAGGTCACGAACTGTCGGCGGGCGGTCTGTCCTGGTAGCTGAGATACCGATGGCCATAGGTAGAGGCTATCGGCCTTGCCTAGGGGGCAGCCCGGGGCGGAGCGCTACGTCCCCTCCGTCCCGCTTGGGCGTTGCCGGTGTCCACGGAGTGGACGCCTTACCGGTCCTCATTCTCGGCCCGTTCCCGCAGCCTCCCGGCCAGCCGCGCCGCGGCGGTCCCAGGGTCGTCCGCGCCGGTGAGAGCCCTTACGACGACCACGCGCCGGGCTCCCGCGTCGAGCACCTGATCCAGGTTGGCGGCGTCGATTCCGCCGATGGCGAACCAGGGGCGGACGGGGGCGCGAGCTGCCGTGTACCGCACGAGCGGCAGCCCGGGAGCCGGCCGTCCCGGCTTGGTGGGGGTGGGCCAGCAGGGTCCGGTGCAGAAATAGTCCACACCCGGCTCGGCCATCGCCGCGTCGACCTCCGTCTCGGCGTGCGTGGAGCGGCCGAGGAGGGTGCCCTCGCCGAGGACCTTCCGCGCGGCGGGGACGGGCAGGTCGCCCTGTCCCAGGTGCAGCACGTCGGAGCCGATGGCGTGGGCGACGTCCGCGCGGTCGTTGACCGCGAGCAGCTTGCCATGGCGGCGGCAGGCGTCCGCGAAGACGGCGAGGTGCGCCAGCTCCTCGGCCGCTTCCAGGCCCTTGTCCCGCAGCTGCACGATGTCCACGCCGCCCGCCAGCACCGCGTCCAGGAACTCCGGGAGGTCGCCCTGCTCCGTGCGGGCGTCGGTGCACAGGTACAGCCGCGCGTCGGCGAGGAGCTGGCGGGCGGTGGCGCTCATGGGGCGTCTCCAGGGATCTGCGAGGCACGGGCGTACGGCCCCGCGGCATCGGGCCCGCGGTGGGGACCCGCTGCCCGGTCCGTACGCCCGTGCAGGGCGGGTGAGTGGTGCGGCTCTGCCGTCGGCGGGCGAGCGCGCGGCTCAGACGGCGAGTGCCTGGGCGCGGCGCTTCACCTCGGTCCCGCGATTCTCGCCCAGGGCCTGCGCCGGGGTGCCGGGCAGGGTCTCATCCGCGGTGAACAGCCATTCCAGCATCTCCTCGTCGCTGAAGCCGTCGTCCTTGAGGAGCGTGATGGTGCCGACCAGGCCCTTCACGATCCGGCCGGAGCCGATGAAGTCGGCGGGCACCTGCAGCGTCCGGTTCTCCCCCCGGCGCACCGCGATCAGCTGGCCCTCCTTGACCAGCTGCCGGACGCGTGTCACTGGGACGTCCAGTCTTTCCGCGACATCGGGGAGGGTGAGCCAGGCGGGGACGAGAGCATCGGTCTTCGCATCAATCTCGGTCACGCTACCCAGCCTGCCATCCCGCGGTGACAGTCACTACTGTGCGGCCGCTACCGCACGGCCTTCTTCAGTGCGACGGCCGCGTCGGCCACCCGCTCGCCGCGCACCGGCAGGCCCCGTTCCATGATCTTCCGGCCCTGCGTGAGGTCGCGCGGCCGGCCGACCGCCAGCAATGCGACCAGGGCGCTGTCGCGCAGCCAGCAGACCGACCATGCGGCACCGCGCGGATCGCCGCGCCAGATCAGTTCGTCGTCCTCGGTGTGGTGTCCGGCGTACTGGACGAAGCGGCCGAACTGCTCGGACCAGAAGTAGGGCACCGGATCGTAGACGGCACCCTCCGCCTCGCCGTCCACGATGCCCTCGGCAACGATGTTCACGGCCACCGCCCGCGGCCCCTGCAGCGCGTTGTCCCAGTGATGCACCAGCAGCCGTTCGCCGTACCGCGCGGAGGGAAAGGAGGCGCAGTCACCGACCGCGTAGACGTGCGGGGCGGAGGCACGCAGCCGGTCGTCCGCCACGATCGCTCCGTCCTCGCCCAGCTCGATCCCCGAGCCCGCCAGCCAGCCGGTCGCGGGCCGCGAGCCGATGCCCACCACGACCGCGTCGGCGGGCACCCGGGTGCCGTCGGCCAGCAGCACGCCGCCCGGCTCGACGGAGTCCACCGCCACGCCCGTGCGGAGTTCGGCGCCGCTCTCCGCGTACCAGGCCCGCATGTGTTCGGAGACCTCGCCCGGCAGTGCGCCGGGCAGCGGCCGGCCGGCGGCCTCCACGACGGTGACGGCGCAGCCCGCCTGCTGTGCGGCCGTGGCGAACTCCGCGCCGATCCAGCCCGCGCCGACCACCACGACGGTGCTCCGCGCGGCCAGTACGGGCCGCAGCCGGGCCGCGTCGTCCAGCGTGCGCAGCAGATGGACGCCCGGGGCGCCCTCGCTGCCGGGCAGTGCGAGAGGTTCGGCGCCGGTGGCGAGGACGAGCCGGTCGTAGGCCACGGCTCCGGCCTCGGTCTCCAGCAGTCGCTCGGCCGGGCGCACCCCGGTCACGCTGCGGCCGAGTTCCAGGTCCACCTCGAGCGTCGCGAAGTCGATGTCGAAGGCGGAACTCTCGGCGGTGCCGAGCAGCACGGCCTTGGACAACGGGGGGCGGTCGTAGGGCTGGTGGGGTTCGCCGCCGATCAGCCGGATCTCTCCCGGCCAGCCCTGCTCGCGAAGCTGCACCGCCGTCTGGGTACCGGCCATCCCGGCACCGACGATGACGACCCGCTGCCTTCTCCGACTGTCGCTCACACGGTCACCTTAGGCCGGTGGCCGGCCGGTGGAGCGCGGAGTGGTCCAGGCGACTCCCTGCGGCTCCCCTGTGGAGCGCGGGAGCGGCGCAGTAGGCTGACGTCCGCACCACGACAGCGCGCATGCACGACAGCACGGCAGACAGCGGCACGGCAGACAGCACGAAAGGCATACGCGGGAGTCCGGCGCACCGGGCTGAGAGGGAGGCTGACGGCCTCCGACCGTACGAACCTGATCCGGGTCATTCCGGCGAAGGGAGGAGCAGCGTTCTCATGCGTTCCAGCAGGACGACCCGCACCACATCCCAAATCCCCGCGGCCCGGCCGGACTCCGGGTCCCCGGCAGCCGCCGACACACTGGTCGTCGGCGGCGGCATCATCGGGCTCGTCACCGCCTGGCGGTCGGCCCAGCGCGGGATGCGCACCACCGTCGTCGACCCCGGCCCGGGCGGCGGCGCCGCGCAGGTGGCGGCGGGCATGCTGGCAGCGGTCACCGAACTGCACTACGGCGAGGAGGACCTGCTCGGTCTCAACCTCGCCTCGGCCGCGCGCTATCCGGATTTCGCGGCGGAGCTGGAAGAGGCGAGCGGGCAGGAGATCGGTTATCGCGCCTGCGGCACACTGGCCGTCGCGCTGGACGCCGACGACCGTGCGGATCTGCGCGAACTGCACGCTCTGCAAAGGCGTTGCGGGCTGGAGTCGCAGTGGCTCTCGGGCCGGGAGTGCCGACGGCTGGAGCCGATGCTGGCCCCGTCGGTACGCGGCGGGCTGCGCGTGGACGGCGACCATCAAGCCGACCCGCGCCGCCTGGCCGCCGCCCTGCTGCTGGCCTGTGAGCGCGCGGGAGTCACCTTCCTGCGCGCCTCGGCAGTGGCGGTTTCGGTCACACACGACCGCGCCACCGGTGTGACGCTGGACGACGGCAGAGCCGTGCGGGCCGGGCAGACGGTGCTCGCGCTGGGCTCGTACGCGTCGAAGCTGGCCGGTCTGCCACCCGAACTGGTGCCGCCCGTGCGCCCGGTCAAGGGCCAGGTGCTGCGGCTGCGGATGCTGCCGTCCGCGTACGGCCCCTTCCTGTCCCGCACGGTGCGCGCGGTCGTGCGCGGCGGCCACATCTATCTGGTGCCGCGCACCAACGGCGAGCTGGTCATCGGTGCCACCAGCGAGGAACTGGGCTGGGACACCACGGTCACCGCGGGCGGCGTCTACGAGCTGCTGCGCGACGCCCACGAGCTGACCCCCGGCCTCACCGAGCTGCCGCTGACCGAGACCGGGGCGGGCATCCGCCCGGCCTCGCCCGACAACGCGCCGCTGCTGGGCCCCACCACGCTGCCGGACCTCCATCTGGCCACCGGCCACTACCGCAACGGCGTGCTGCTCACCCCGGTCACCGGCGACGCGATGGGCGAGCTGCTGGCGACCGGCGAACTCCCCCGGCAGGCCCGCCCCTTCACCCCCCGGCGCTTCACGCGGCAGGGTCACTCATCGACCCACCGGTCCCCCGCCGCGGCCACCCCTACCGGCAGCGAGCCACAGGAGCAGTCAGCATGACGAGTCACCTCTCCCCCGCCGCGACCGTCAGTGTCAGCGTCAACGGGACCTCCCGCGAGATCCCCGCCGGCCTCACCCTCGACCGGCTGGTGGCCACCTTCACCACCGCACCGTCCGGGGTCGCCGCGGCCGTGAACGAGGCGGTCGTCCCGCGCGGCCGGTGGCCCGAGCTGCGGCTGGCCGAGGGCGACCGCGTCGAGGTCCTGACCGCGGTACAGGGAGGCTGACCGGAGATGACCACAGACCTGAGCACCGGACGCACCGCCGACCCGGCCGCCGCGCCCACGTCCGATCCGCTGGTCATCGGCGACAGCTCCTTCACCTCCCGCCTGATCATGGGTACGGGCGGCGCGCCCAGCCTCGAGGTGATGGAGCGCTCGCTGGTGGCCTCCGGAACCGAGCTGACGACAGTCGCGATGCGCCGTCTCGACCCGAACGTCCAGGGCTCGGTCCTGTCCGTGCTGCGCGAACGCGGCATCCGGGTGCTGCCGAACACCGCGGGCTGCTACACGGCCGGCGAGGCCGTGCTCACCGCCCGGCTCGCCCGCGAGGCCCTGGGTACCGACTGGGTCAAGCTCGAGGTGATCGCCGACGAGCGCACCCTCCTGCCCGACCCCGTCGAGCTCCTGGACGCGGCCGAGACGCTGGTCGACGACGGCTTCACCGTGCTGCCGTACACCAACGACGATCCCGTGCTGGCGCGGAAGCTGGAGGAGACGGGCTGCGCGGCGATCATGCCGTTGGGTTCCCCGATCGGGTCCGGGCTGGGCATCCGCAACCCGCACAACTTCCAGTTGATCACCGAGCGGGCCGGAGTCCCCGTGATCCTCGACGCGGGCGCGGGAACGGCCTCGGACGTCGCTCTGGCGATGGAGCTGGGTTGCGCGGCGGTGATGCTGGCCTCGGCCGTGACCAGGGCACAGGAGCCGGTGCTGATGGCCGAGGCGATGCGGCACGCGGTGACCGCGGGCCGGCTGGCCGCCCGTGCGGGGCGCATCCCCCGCCGCCACTTCGCCGAGGCGTCCTCCCCGGTGGAGGGAGTGGCCGCGTTCGATCCGGAGCGCCCCGCCTTCCGGTGACGTGAGCGACACCCGGGGACCATCAACCGGCGAGACAAAAGGGATATTCCGCGTCACCGTCCGGCACCGGTGCCCGTTCTGTGTCGCACGATGGACTTTCGTCCCGTGGACGGCTCGTAGACTCTGCGGCGATGGATACGAGCCTTCAGGACCCTTTCGGCTCCGCCGGGGAGCCGCCGCCGGTCGGCCAGGTGCTCGACGGCCGCTACCGCGTCGAGGCGCGCGTGGCCGTCGGCGGGATGGCGACGGTCTACCGCGCCGTGGACACGCGGCTCGACCGCGAGCTCGCCCTGAAGGTGATGCACCCCTCACTCGCGGACGACGGCGCCTTCGTCGCCCGCTTCATCCGCGAGGCCAAGTCCGTGGCCCGCCTCGCGCACCCGAACGTGGTCGGCGTCTACGACCAGGGCACGGACGGCACGTACGTCTATCTGGCGATGGAGTACGTCTCGGGCTGCACCCTCCGCGACGTTCTGCGCGACCGTGGAGCGCTCCAGCCACGGGTGGCCCTCGACGTCCTGGAGCCGGTGCTGGCCGCGCTGGGCGCCGCGCACCGCGCCGGCCTCGTGCACCGCGACATGAAGCCGGAGAACGTGCTGATCGGCGACGACGGCCGGGTCAAGGTCGCCGACTTCGGACTCGTACGAGCGGTGGACAGCCAGACCGCGGTGGGCGACGACACCATCCTCGGCACGGTCTCCTACCTCGCGCCGGAGCAGATCGAGCACGGCACCGCGGACACCCGCACGGACCTCTACGCCTGCGGCGTGATGCTCTACGAGATGCTGACCGGCACCAAGCCCCATTCCGGCGGCACCCCCGCCCAGGTGCTCTACCAGCACCTGTACGAGGCCATGCCGGCACCGTCCGCCTCCGTGCCCGGGCTCGCCCCCGGCCTGGACGCCCTGGTCGCGCGGGCGACGGCGCGGGAACCGGACAACCGCCCCTACGACGCGGGCGCGATGCTCTCGGAGACCCGCGGGACCCGGGCCGGCCTGACCGGCGCGCAACTGGACGCGGTACCGCCGCAGGCGGTGGGCGCGCCCACGCAGCTCGCCGGCGCCGCCGCGGGCGCGGCAGGACACAGAGCGGACGGTTCCCAGGACCGTACGAGCGTGCTGCCCCGCCCCGCCGCGGGCGAAGTGCCCGAGGACGGGTCATACGACTCCGAAGCCCCCTTCGAGGACGACGGGCTGAACCGCACCGCCCGGTTCGCCGCCACGCCCCCCGACGGGCCGCGCCCCTCGCACGGCGCCCCCTCACCGCACCGCGGACACGGACGCCTGGTCCTCGTGCTGCTGGCCGCGGCGCTGCTGGTACTGGTCGGCACCGGTGTCTGGTACATCAACTCGGGCCAGTTCACCAGGGCCCCGGCCGTGCTGGACAAGACCGAGCCCGAGGCGAGGAAGGTCCTGGACGGCGCGGGGCTCGACGCGAAGGTCACCCGCGACTACAGCGAGCGGATCAAGCGCGGCCACGTCATCGACACCAACCCCGACCCGGGCGACCGTGTCCGCAGGACCGGCACCGTCACGCTCGTCGTCTCCCGCGGCCCCCGGACCGTCAAGGTTCCGGATCTCGCCGGTACGCCGCTCTCCGACGCCCGGCGCGAACTCAAGGACGCAGGCCTGGAGCCCGGAGCGGTGCAGCGCAAGCTCGACGAGGAGACCGCGCGGGGCTCTGTGATCGGCACCGAGCCGGACGCGGGCGACACGCGGCGCCCCGGCTCCGCGGTCGCCCTCACCGTCTCCAGGGGCGCCCCGGTAGAGGTGCCGGACGTGGTCGGGGAGGACAGGGACTCCGCACAGGAGGAACTGCGCGAAGAAGGGCTCAAGATCCGTTTCGCCGCCAAGCGGGTCTTCTCCGAGGAGGACGAGGGCACCGTCGCCCGCCAGTCCCCCGGCGAGGGCGGCACGGCGGCCAGGGGCGACACCGTCACGCTCACCGTCTCCAAGGGCCCCGACCTGGTGAAGGTCCCGGACGTGGACGGTCTGGGCAAGGGCGAGGCACGCCGGCGGCTGGAGAAGGCGGGCTTCGAGGTCACGGTACGCAGGCTCTTCATCGGCGACACGGTCTTCAACCAGTCGCCGGGCGGCGGCGCGGAGGCCCCGCGAGGCTCCGGCGTCACCCTCTGGCTGCGCTGAGCCCGTGACGGGCGAATTCCCGCTGACGTCGCGCGTATAAGCCATTACCCGGCGTGAACAGACTCCGGCCGCGTGTGACACCGGACATAGGACCCATATCACGTACGAAGGTGTTTAGTGCGATAACGTACCCGTCGTTAACAGATGCGCCAGTTGGTCAAAGTGCACTTTCCGGACCCCCGCCGCAGTGCCGCACCACCCATTTCCACGACGCGGGATAGTACGTCACATTTTTGTGTTGCGTTTTCCGACCCTTTAACAATTGCCCTCGGTCGCACGACGCCGGAATCCGAACTCGGCGTGAACTGCCTTTCAGGCTCTGCGACGCACGCAATTGAAAGGTTCGCTCTCCATGCCCCGCATTCCCGGCTACGTCCGCAACCCCAAGTTCACGCGTATCTCCGCCGCAGGCATCTCCGCAGTTGGCGCCGCCGCCCTCGCGATGACCCTCATCCCCAGTTCGGCTGACGCCGGCGACACCAGCCAGTCCGCCGCCAAGAAGGTCAGCGCCTCCTCCACTCCCTCCGGCGCACCGCACTCCGAGGCGCATCCCAAGAACGCCGAGCAGGGCACCCTGGACGCCGACGTCCAGCGCGCCGACGACGCGGTGGCCGCGCAGAAGAGCGCCGTGGCCAAGCAGAAGGCCGTGGCCGCCGAGCGGCACGAAGCCCAGCAGGCCGCTGCCGCCAAGAAGGCCGCGGCCGAGAAGAAGGCCCGGCAGGAGCGTGCGGCCAAGGCCAAGCAGGCCGCCAGCCGCGCCGCCGACCGTCCCGCGGTCAAGAGCTACCCGGACAACCTCGACGGCTGGATCCGCGAGGCCCGCGACATCATGGCGAAGCACAACATCCCCGGCTCTTACGACGGGATCAAGCGGAACATCATGCGCGAGTCCGGCGGTGACCCGAACGCCCAGAACAACTGGGACATCAACGCCCAGAACGGCACTCCGTCCAAGGGTCTGCTCCAGACCATCAAGCCGACCTTCGACGCCTACCACGTCGACGGCACGTCCACGAACATGACCGACCCGGTCGCGAACATCGTGGCCGCCTGCAACTACGCGGCGGACAGGTACGGTTCGATGGACAACGTCGACTCGGCATACTGAGTCATGTGACAACGAAGCGACAGCGCAATCCCATTGGCGGCCACGTCCCCGTAGCAGGGGGGCTGGCCGCCAGTGGCATTTCCCACGCCGACGACATCGGGGCGGAGACCGTCCAGATCTTCGTCGCCAATCCGCGCGGCTGGGCGACAACGGCCGGCTCCCGGCGGCAGGACGAGGAATTCCGTACGGCTTGCGCGGAGCGGGGACTTCCGGCATATGTGCACGCCCCCTATCTCATCAATTTCGGTTCGCATACCTGGGCCACGGCCGACAAGTCCGTTTCCTCGCTGCGCCATTCACTCCGCCGGGGCCGCGAAATCGGCGCGCTCGGTGTGGTCGTCCACACGGGTTCGGCCACCGGCGGCCGAGACCGCGAGACCGCCCTGGCCCAGGTACGGCGACTGCTGTTGCCGTTGCTGGAGGAGCTGACCCACGACGAGGACCCGTGTCTGCTGCTGGAACCGACGGCGGGCCAGGGCTCCTCACTCTGCTCCCAAGTCCGTGATCTCGGACCGTACTTCGACGTCCTCGACCGGCACCCCCGGCTCGGCGTCTGTCTCGACACCTGTCACGTGTTCGCCGCGGGACACGACCTGGCCGCGCCCGGAGGCGTGAAGCGGACCCTCGACGAGCTGGAATCGGTGACGGGCGCCGGCCGGCTGAAGCTGATTCACGCCAACGACTCCAAGGACGTCGCGGGCGCGCGCAAGGACCGGCACGCGAACATCGGCCGAGGCCACATCGGCGCGGCGCCGTTCGCCGACCTGCTGACCCATCCGGCGACCGAGGGTGTGCCGCTGGTGATCGAGACACCGGGCCGCAAGGAAGGCCACGCGGCGGACGTGGCACGGCTGAAGGAACTGCGGGACGGCGGACCCGTCGCCGGTGCCGGTGCCGGCGATCCGGCGAGCGCGCGCCGGGACGTGTACTAGAGCTCGGGGCCCTCGCCGGGCTCCTCCTGATAGGAGTAGCGCTGCTCCGTCCAGGGGTCGCCGATGTTGTGGTAGCCGCGCTCCTCCCAGAAGCCGCGGCGGTCGGCGGTCATGTACTCCACGCCGCGCACCCACTTCGGGCCCTTCCACGCGTACAGGTGCGGCACCACGAGCCGGAGCGGGAAGCCGTGTTCGGCGGTGAGCAGTTCGCCCGCGCGATGAGTGGCGAAGAGGGTGGGCCCCGCGGCGAAGTCGGCCAGCCGCAGGTTCGAGCTGAAGCCGTACTCGGCCCAGACCATGACATGGGTGACGTCGCTCGCGGGCGGCGCCAGCTCCAGCACCGTACGGGCGGGCACACCGCCCCACTCGGCACCCAGCATGCTGAACTTGGTCACACAGTGCAGATCGGCGACCACGGTCTCGTACGGCAGCGCGGTGAACTCCTCGTGGTCCCAGGAGTGCTTCTCGCCGTCGGCGGTGGCCCCGAAGACCCGGAAGTCCCAGCGGTCGGGCTTGAACTTCGGCACCGGACCGTAGTGCGTGACCGGCCAGCCGCGCTGGAGTCGCTGTCCGGGCGGAAGCGGTCGCGGCTCCCCCTCGCCACTCTGCGCCTGACCCATCTCCCCATGGTGACAGAACCCGGCGCCGCCGCTGACCAGCACCCCGCCCAGGGGTTGTTCGATGCTGGACCGACCGCCAATTCGGGTGATTTCGGTAAGCCTGCACTTACTGGACCGCGTCGCGACACGGTGCGAAGATGCGCGGGCGCGCGCACGCAACCTGGCACTTTACCCGTTCCCCTGGAAGGAGCCCGCAGCCATGCAGGGCGATCCCGAGGTCATCGAATTCCTCAACGAGCAGCTGACCGCCGAGCTGACGGCCATCAACCAGTACTTCCTGCACGCCAAGATGCAGGACCACTTCGGCTGGCCGAAGCTCGCGCGTTACACCCGGGCCGAGTCCTTCGACGAGATGCGGCACGCCGAGCGCCTCACCGACCGCATCCTGTTCCTCGACGGACTGCCGAACTACCAGCGGCTCTTCCACGTCAACGTCGGGCAGACGGTCACCGAGATGTTCACGGCGGACCGGCAGATCGAGGTGGAGGCCATCGACCGGCTGCGGCGCGGTGTGGAGGTGATGCGCGCCAAGGGGGACATCACCTCGGCGAACCTCTTCGAGTCCATCCTCGCCGACGAGGAGCACCACATCGACTACCTCGACACGCAGCTCGAACTGGTCGAGAAGCTGGGCGAGCCGCTCTACATCGCGCAGCTCGTGGAGCAGGAGGCCCCCTCGGAGGGCTGACCCGCGCTCCCGCCCTAGGCGGCCTCGTAGGCGGTCTCGTAGGCGGTTTCCGCCACCGCGGGGGTCCGCTGCTCACGCTCCGGGAGGATCTCCGCCGTGAGGGCGGCGGCAGCGGGTTCCCGCTCCGTGGCCTGCTCGAGCCGGCCACGGGGGCAGGCGCCGCGACCGAGGAGCCCCTGGATCCGGCGTACGCACGAGCCGCAGTCGGTCCCCGCCTTGCTGGCCGAGGCGACCTGGCGCGGCGTGCAGGCGCCGGCCTCCGCGTGCTCGCGGACCTGTCGCTCGGTGACACCGAAGCAGGAGCAGACGTACACGCGCTCTCCTCCGTCCGGGACTCGCTGGATGGGACTCGCTGGCTTGATGAGGTTAACCTAACCTTACCCGCCGCTCGCTGTCCACAACAGCGGAATGGGGCCCGCGTCACAGTGACGCGGGCCCCATTCCCTTCGGTCTCACTGATCCCGGTACATCTCCGCGACGAGGAACGCCAGGTCGAGGGACTGGCTCCGGTTGAGGCGGGGGTCGCAGGCCGTCTCGTAGCGCTGGTGCAGGTCGTCGACGAAGATCTCGTCACCGCCGCCCACGCACTCCGTCACGTCGTCGCCGGTCAGCTCCACGTGAATGCCGCCCGGGTGCGTTCCGAGGCTCTTGTGCACTTCGAAGAAGCCCTTGACCTCGTCCAGCACATCGTCGAAGCGGCGGGTCTTGTGCCCGCTGGCCGCCTCGAAGGTGTTGCCGTGCATCGGGTCGCAGACCCACACCACCTGGGCCCCCGAGGCGGTGACCTTCTCCACCAGCGTGGGCAGCCGGTCACGGACGGTGTCGGCACCCATCCGGGTGATGAAGGTGAGCCGGCCCGGCTCCCGGTCCGGGTCGAGCCGGTCGATCAGCGTGAGCGCCTCTTCGGGCGTCGTGGTCGGACCGAGCTTCACCCCGATCGGATTACGCACCTGCGCGGCGAACTCGATGTGCGCCCCGTCCAGCTGCCGGGTGCGCTCACCGATCCAGACCATGTGCCCGGAGACGTCGTACAGCCTGCCGCTGCGCGAGTCCGTACGGGTCAGGGCCGACTCGTAGTCGAGCAGCAGCGCCTCGTGCGAGGCGAAGAACTCGACGGTCTTCAGCTCCTCGGGGTCGGTGCCGCACGCGTGCATGAACTTCAGCGCCTGGTCGATCTCGCGGGCCAGCGCCTCGTACCGCTGCCCGGACGGTGACCGCTTCACGAAGTCCTGGTTCCAGGCGTGCACCTGCCGCAGGTCGGCGTAGCCGCCGGTGGTGAAGGCGCGCACCAGGTTCAGCGTGGAGGCGGACGCGTGGTACATCCGCTTCAGCCGCTCCGGGTCCGGCCTGCGGGCGGCCTCGGTGAACTCGAAGCCGTTCACGGAGTCACCGCGGTAGGACGGGAAGGTCACCCCGTCCCGGGTCTCGGTCGGCTTGGAGCGCGGCTTGCTGTACTGCCCGGCGATGCGGCCGACCTTGACGACCGGGACCGACCCGGCGTAGGTCAGCACGGCGCCCATCTGCAGCAGCGTCTTCAGCTTGTTCCGGATGTCCTCGGCGCTGACCTGGTCGAAGGCCTCCGCGCAGTCACCGCCCTGCAGGAGGAACGCCTCACCGCGGGCGACGGCGCCCAGCCGGGCGCGCAGCTGATCGCACTCGCCGGCGAAGACGAGCGGCGGATAGGACTCGAGTTCCGCGGTCACCTCGCGCAGCGCCTCGTGGTCCGGCCAGTCGGGCTGCTGCGCCGCGGGAAGGTCTCGCCAGGTGCGCGCACCGGCGTCGGGATTGGCGTTCACAGTCACGCGCTCCAGGTTACGGGGTCATGCCCAGGGGTTTTCGCCGTGCCCGAGTGATGAGACGGAACGCACCCGTCTGCTTACCGCTCGGGTAGCCTGCCCGCATGTTCGCGCAGGCCTTTACCGGCAACCGGTGGTGGACCGCTCATCCGGCGGCCCACCGACTGCGCGCGCACCACGACTGACGTGACAGACGCGAAGGCCGCCCGAGGGGCGGCCTTCGGTGTGTCGGCGGCCGGTCCTCCCCCTACGTGACCTCGCACGTAACTGGAAGGACCACCCAGATGCCAGAACGTACCGGTGCACCCGCAATCCTCCGGCAACTGCTGCGCGCCGACGACGCAGCAGCCGCCGGGGCCTTCGCGCTGCTGCACAGACACACCCCCGGCCGGGCCGGCGACACCGTCGAGATCCTGACCGGGCCCGTGAGCGAGGTGACCCGGCTCGCGGAGATTCCGGACGGAGAGCATGGTGTTCTCGTCCTGGTGCCGTTCCGGCAGATCAGCGAGCGCGGCTTCCGGGTACGGGACGATGGGACGCCCCTTGCCGTCCTGATGCCGCGGGAGGTGCACGAGCTGCCGCTGGGCGAGGTGCTGGCGGCCCTGCCCCGGCACCGGGTGCGGGTCGAGGACGGGGCCTTCGACGTCTCCGACGCGGCGTACGAGGAGACCGTGCGGCGCGTCGTCGAGGACGAGATCGCTTCGGGAGAGGGCGCCAACTTCGTGGTCCGGCGGACCTTCGAGGGACAGCTTCCGGGCTTCGGACGCGCCGACGCCCTCGCCCTGTTCCGCCGGCTGCTGTGCGGGGAGCGGGGCGCGTACTGGACCTTCGTCGTGCACACCGGCGACCGGGTACTGGCCGGGGCGAGTCCGGAGGCGCATGTGCGGATGTCGGGCGGCACCGTCGTGATGAATCCGATCAGCGGCACCTACCGCTATCCCGCCGGCGGGCCGAGCCCCGAGGGCCTGCTGGACTTCCTCGCCGACCGCAAGGAGACCGAGGAGCTGTCGATGGTCGTCGACGAGGAGCTGAAGATGATGTGCAGCGTCGGCGACATGGGCGGGGTCGTGGTGGGGCCGCGGCTGAAGGAGATGGCGCACCTGGCGCACACCGAGTACGAGCTGCGCGGCCGCAGCACGCTCGGCGTGCGCGAGGTGCTGCGGGAAACGATGTTCGCCGCGACGGTGACCGGCTCGCCCGTGGAGAACGCCTGCCGCGTCATCGAACGGCACGAGCAGGGCGGACGTGGCTACTACGCGGGAGCGCTGGCGCTGATCGGACGGGACGCCGCGGGCGGGCAGACCCTCGACTCCCCCATCCTCATCCGCACCGCCGACATCGACGTCAGGACCGGGCGGCTACGGGTTCCGGTCGGCGCCACCCTGGTACGGGCCTCCGACCCGGCGAGCGAGGTCGCCGAGACCCACGCCAAGGCGGCCGGGGTGCTCACCGCCCTCGGGGTGCGCGAGGCGCCCGTACACGAGCAGCGCGGGCCACGGACCCGGCCGGCCGACACCCGGCCGGCTGACACCCGGCCGGCTGACGACCTGCGGGTCCGGGCGGCGCTGGAGGCGCGGCGCGCGGACCTCGCGCCGTTCTGGCTGCGGATGCAGACCCGCGAGGAACGCGGCGCACTGCGCGGCAACGTGCTGGTGGTGGACGGTGAGGACACCTTCACCTCGATGCTCGCCCATCTGCTGCGCGCCACGGGCGCGGAGGTGGTGGTGCGGCGGTACGACGAGCCCGGCCTGCGGGAGGCCGCGCTCACACACCAGGGGCCGGTCGTACTCGGGCCCGGTCCGGGCGATCCACGGGACACACGCCGCACCGGCGATGCGGCCGATCCGCGGATGCGGGTGCTGCGCGGCCTCGCGGCGGAGCTGCTGCGGGAGCACCGGCACGGGCTGCTGGGGATCTGCCTGGGGCACGAACTGCTCGCCGCCGAGCTGGGGTTGGAGATCGTGCGGAAGGAGCGCCCGTACCAGGGGGCGCAGGAACGCATCGACTTCTTCGGGCGGACGGAGACCGTCGGCTTCTACAACTCCTGCGCGGTGCGCTGCGCGCGGGAGACGGCGGCCGAGCTGGCGCTGCACGGGATCGAGCTGAGCCGGGATCCGGAGAACGGGGATGTGCACGCGCTGCGCGGGCCGGCCTTCGCCGGTGTGCAGTTCCACCCGGAGTCGGTGCTGACGCGGAACGGTCCGGCCGTCGTGGCGGAGCTGCTGGCGGCGGTGGCGGTCGGCTGACGCGGCCCGCCCGCCGCTGTGCGGCGGGCGGGGCGGCGATGGGCGGGGCGGGGCGGGCATTCAGCCGAAGAAGACGCTCGCCTCCGCGTACAGCTCGGGGTCCACGGTCTTCAGCTGCGCGGTGGCTTCCGAGATGGGAACCCGGACGATCTTCGTACCCTGCAGCGCGACCATCTTGCCCCAGTCCTGGTCCCGCACCGCGTCGATCGCGTGCAGCCCGAAACGGGTGGCCAGCCAGCGGTCGAAGGGGGTCGGGGTGCCGCCGCGCTGGATGTGCCCGAGCACTGTCGTACGGGCCTCCTTGCCGGTGCGCGCCTCGATCTCCTTGGCCAGCCACTCACCGACGCCCGACAGCCGGACGTGCCCGAAGGAGTCGTGCGACGCGTCCTTCAGCACCATCTCGCCGTCCTTGGGCATGGCGCCCTCCGCGATCACGACGATCGGGGCGTAGCTCGCCTTGAAACGGGACGTGACGTAGCCGCAGACCTCGTCGACGTCGAAACGCTGCTCGGGGATGAGGATGCAGTTGGCGCCGCCGGCCAGTCCGGAGTGCAGGGCGATCCAGCCCGCGTGCCGTCCCATCACCTCGACGACGAGGACCCGCATGTGGGATTCGGCGGTGGTGTGCAGCCGGTCGATCGCCTCGGTGGCGACGTTGACGGCCGTGTCGAAGCCGAAGGTGTAGTCGGTGCCGGAAAGGTCGTTGTCGATCGTCTTGGGCACGCCGATGCACTTGACGCCGAACTCGTCGGTGAGCCGGGCCGCGACGCCGAGCGTGTCCTCGCCACCGATGGCGATGAGGGCGTCCACCTCGTGTTTGACGAGGTTGTCCTGGATCCGGCGGACGCCGTTCTCCACCTTGAAGGGGTTCGTACGCGAGGAGCCGAGAATGGTGCCGCCGCGCGGCAGGGTGCCGCGCACAGCCGGGATGTCGAGCGGCACGGTGTCCCCCTCCAGCGGGCCGCGCCAGCCGTCCCGGAACCCGAGGAACTCATAGTCGTACCGCTGAACGCCCTTACGGACCACGGCCCGCATGACGGCATTGAGCCCTGGGCAGTCGCCACCGCCGGTCAGCACTCCGACCCGCATGGGGGTCTCCCTTCTCGCATAGCCGCGCGATACGCGGCTCCGTACGCAACTGCGGCCACGCTAGCGGTGATCCACGTCACGGGGGGCGGGGGCGCGAGGTCGTTTTCCGTGGAGGATCCGGGGCGTCGCCGTACCCGATCGCCCCTGCTGACGGACGTAGCGGGAAGAACCGCCCGCTTCGGCCCGTCAGTCCCCGTCCAGGCCCCGCTCGATGGCGTACCGCACGAGCTCCACCCGGTTGTGCAGCTGGAGCTTGCCCAGGGTGTTCTGCACGTGGTTCTGCACGGTGCGGTGCGAGATGACCAGCCGCTCGGCGATCTGCCGGTAGCTCAGCCCCTTGGCGACCAGCCGCAGCACCTGCGTCTCCCGCTCCGTCAGCTGCGGCACGTCGGGGTCGTGCGGGCCCGTCGCGGGGCCCGGGTCGGCGGCCAGCCTGCGGTACTCCCCCAGGACGAGTCCGGCCAGGCCGGGGGTGAAGACCGGGTCGCCCAGGGCCGTACGGCGCACCGCGTCCTGCAGCTCCGCCATGCTCGCCGACTTCACGAGATAGCCGGTGGCCCCGGATTTCACCGCCTCCAGCACATCCGCGTGCTCCCCGCTCGCGGAGAGCACCAGTACGCGCGGCGCGGTGCCGGGGCCGGTGGCCGTGCCGACCAGTTCGCGGCAGACCTCGACGCCCGACAGGCCGGGCAGATTCAGATCGAGGACGAGCACATCGGGCGCGGCCGCCCGGGCGCGGCGCACCGCCTGCGGGCCGTCACCGGCCGTCGCCACCACCTCGAAGCCGGCCTCGCCCAGATCACGTGCCACCGCGTCCCGCCACATCGGATGATCGTCGACGACCATCACCGTCACCGGCCGGCCGTCCGCGCCGGCCTCATCCCTCTCTTCGGCGCCGTTCGCCTCTTCCGCGTTGTCCGCACTGTCCGCCATGCCCGCCCACCGTGTCGTCCGTCATGACGTGCCGCGTTCCGCGGCACGCTTCGGCACTCTCAGTTCCACTTCCGTTCCCTGCCCCGGCACCGACAGCAGCTCCGCGCTGCCGCCCAGGTCGCGCAGCCGCCCGCGGATCGAGAGCGCGACCCCCAGCCGGCCCTCCGCCTCCGCGTCCGCGAGCCGCCCGGCGGGGATTCCGGGGCCGTCGTCCCGCACGGTCACGATCACCGCGTCCGGTTCGTCCTCCAGCAGGATCCATGCCTGCGCCGACTCGCCGGCCGGTCCCTTCGCGTGCTGCCGCACATTCTCCAGGGCGGCGCCGACAGCGGCGGCCAGCTCCCGGGCCGCGGCGGCCCGCAGCACCACGGGTGCGCCGGGCTCGGCGAAGGTGACCCGGGTGCCCGAATGCGGCGAGAGCAGCGCGCGCAGGTCACATTCGCCGGGGCCGGCACCGTCATCCGCGGCGCGGGTGTAGCGGTCGACGGGGGTGTCGGCGGCCGCCGTGGACCTCGAGGTGCCGGGAGCCGGGACCAGCCCACTCGAAACGAGGGTGCGCAGCGCCAGCTCCTGCTCTCCCGCCAGCTGCCCCAGTTCCGCCGCCTCACCGCCGAGCGCCGTGCCGCGGCGCTGCACCATGGCCAGCACCTGCAGCACGCTGTCGTGGATGTCGCGGGCGAGCCGTTCCCGTTCGCGGATGGCGGCGTCGAGCTGGAGCGCGCGGGCCAGAGTTCGCTCACTGGCACGTGCCACCTCGACGACGTAGCCGATGCCGACGCTGGCCACGCACACCAGCAGCACGTTGTGCAGGGTGGGCCGGGTGACCGAGCCCTGCTCGATGATGTTGGCCAGCCCGACCAGGACCGCGCCCACCGCGCCCCAGCGCCAGCCGCCCTTGATGGCGAAGGCGAGCACGGGGCCCGCGACCCAGATGGAGGGGAGCGTGGGGCCGATGCTGCCGTCGGAGTCGACGTAGAGCGACAGCAGAATGCCCGCGATGGCGAGGACGAGGTCGATGACGAGGAAGCCGTTGGTGCACCGGCGGGCCGAGGAGACCTTGGGGAGGGTGCTCAGGGTCCAGGCCGCGAGCACGGCGAAGTAGAGGGCCCCGGGGAGAGGATGGGAGAACCTGTCGAAGGCCCATATGTAGACGGCGAGCGCGTAGCCGAGTGCCAGCACCCGGTAGCCGGCCAGCGCGCGCCACAACGGCTGCTCGACGGACATCCGTACGGCCATCTCTGCTGCCCCACCCCTGGGTACACCCTGTCCGCTCACGCGGCTGTTCCTACAGGCCGCTCACGCGGCTGTTCCTTCAGGCCGCTCACGCGGCCTGTTCAGGCTCGTCGCGCTTGCGCTCCGCCACAGTCTGCCCGGCCCCCGCCCCCTTCGCGGCCTCCTTTTCGGCCTCCGCCGCCCGCTTCGCCTCCTCGGCGAGCTGTCGCTTGGCGGCGGTGGCGTAGGTGTCGACGTACACCTGGCCGGACAGCTTCATGATCTCGTACATCACCTCGTCGGTCACCGCGCGCTGGATGAAGCGGTCGTTCTCCATGCCCTGATAGCGGCTGAAGTCCAGCGGCCTCCCGATCCGGATGCCGGGCCGCATCAGCTTGGGTACGACCTGACCGGGTGGCTGGATCTTTTCGGTGTCGATCATCGCGACCGGCAGGACCGGCGCCCCCGAACGCAGCGCGACCCGGGCCAGCCCGCCCGCCTTGCCGCGGTAGAGGCGGCCGTCCGGAGACCGGGTGCCCTCCGGGTAGATGCCGAACAGCTCACCGCGGGCAAGCACTTCGAGCCCGCTGCGGATCGCGGCCTCGCCGGCGCCGCGCACACCGGAACGGTCCACCGGCAACTGTCCGACGCCCTTGAAGAAGGCGGCCGTCAGCTTGCCCTTGACCCCCGGGGAGGAGAAGTACTCGGCCTTGGCGATGAAGGTGACCTTCCGGTCGAGCACGGCGGGAAGGAAGAAGGAGTCCGAGAAGGACAGATGGTTGCTGGCCAGAATCGCCGGCCCTTCGGCGGGCACGTTCTCGAGCCCTTCCACCCAGGGGCGGAAGGCCAGCTTGAGCCCATTGCCGACCGACAGCTTCACCGCTCCGTAGAACAACCGAGCACCTCCTGATTCCGACGGGAAGACCCTATCTCGCCATCACCGAAGCGGCGGTCCTCCGTCAGGCACAGCGGAACTACCCGGCGCCCGGCCCCCCGCGTAGGCTGGCAGCACCCGACCGGCTGGAGGCCGATGTGTCCATCCTTCCCGGAGCCGAACCCATGCGCCACGAGGGTTCGGAGATCGGCGTCCTGGTATGCCACGGTTTCACCGGCTCCCCGCAGTCGGTGCGTCCGTGGGCCGATCACCTGGCCGCGCGGGGACTGACGGTGTCCCTGCCGCTGCTGCCGGGGCACGGCACGCGGTGGCAGGACCTGGCGGTGACGGGCTGGCAGGACTGGTACGCGACGGTCGACCGCGAGCTGCGGATGCTGCGCGACCGCTGCGAGCAGGTCTTCGTGTTCGGACTCTCGATGGGCGGAGCGCTGGCGCTGCGCCTCGCGGCCCGGCACGGGGACGCGGTGAGCGGGATCACCGTGGTGAACCCCGCGGTGACCTTCCCCAAGCTCCAGGGTTTCGTGCTGCCGGCCATCCGGTTCCTGCTCCCCTCCGCGCCGGGCATCGCCAGCGACATCGCCAAGCCCGGTGTGCGGGAGGTGGGTTACGAGCGGGTGCCGCTGCACGCCGCGTACGAGGCCCGCAACTTCTTCCGCATGGTGCGCGGCGAGCTGCCACAGGTCACACAGCCGCTGCTGGTCCTGCACAGCAGGACGGACCACGTCGTGTCGCCGTCCGACTCGGCACTGGTGCTCAGTTCGGTCTCCTCCAGCGACGTGACCGAGACCGTACTCGAGGACAGCTACCACGTGGCCACGCTGGACCATGACGCGGAGCGCATCTTCGCGGACTCGTACGGATTCATCACCCGGCTCGAAGCGAGGAAGACGGCACGTGATGGCGCGTAACCCCGACGCGGAGGACCACGGTCCGGGCGAGGATCCGGAGCCGGGCCGGGCCTCCGGACCGGAGCAGCCGGACGAGGAAGCGGGGCTGCCGTTCGACGAGGAAGCCGCCTGGGCACAGATCATCGACGCGTACGGCGAGGCGCCGCGTGCCGACGGCCTGGCACCGGCCACGGAGCCGGGCGGTGACGCCCGCACCGCCACCGGGCCCGGCTCCGGACCCGGGCCCGGCCAGGGCGAGGGTGAGGGCGACGAGGGCGGCACGGCCGTACGCAGCTTCACGGTCTACGCGGCGGGCTCGGGCCCGCGTGACTGGCCGAGCCGGATCGGTGACGGCGACGAAGGTGAGGACGGCGAGGGCCACTTCGTACCGCCGGAGCCGCCGCCGCTGCCGGTCTCGGACCCCACCGCGAGGTTCGCCTGGCTCGCGGTTCTCGGCGGCCCGCTGCTGCTGATCTTCACGATCCTCTTCCAGCAGGACCTGACCTGGTGGATCGCCACCCTCGGCGTCGGTGGCTTCCTGGGCGGCTTCGCCACCCTGGTGGCCCGGATGCGGGACGGCCGGGACGAGGACGACGGGGACGACCCGGGGCGCGGCGCGGTGGTGTGAACCGCGTCGGCGCCTAGGGCGTGCCGCCCGCCGTGGCCGGCGGCACCCTCAGTGCCGCCAGCACCGGGAGGTGGTCGCTGGCGGCCCGCAGGTCGGCGGGGGCGATCCCCTCGAGCCCGGCCGGCACACCGCAGCCCAGCACGTCGATCCCGTGGGAGGCGAGCACCGCGTCGATGCGCTGGTGCGGGTGATCCGGCGTGGAGGTGTGTTCGCCGCCCCAGGGCTTTACCGCCCAGCCGTCCTGGAGTTCTGCGGCAAGGCGGCGGAACGTACGGCCGCCGGGGCGCTCGTTGAGGTCACCCGCGGCCACCGTGTGCTCCGCGCCCAGGGCGGCGAGGCGGTCGAGCAGCAGGCCGCCCTGCGTCTGGCGTTCGGCTTTCTGCAGGCTCAGATGACAGCTCAGTACACCCAGCCGGGCAGCCGGGCCGAAGCGCAGCACCGCCGTGGCGAAACCCCGCCGGTGCAGCCCGGGCGTATGGGGCAGCAGCACGTCCTCGGTGTGTTCGACCGTCGCCCGCAGCGTGGCCAGGATCATCGGCCCGGTGGCGGTCGCGCCACCTGTCACGTACACCAGACCGCACTCCCGGGCGAGCCGGGCGGCCTGCTTGCGCCAGCCGAAGAAGCGCGGCGCCTCCTGTACACAGACGACGTCGGGGGCGCACGCCCGGATGACCCGGGCGAGCGCCCACCTGTCGTCGCGCAGGGAGCGGATGTTGTAGCTGAGCAGCCGGACGACGGCGGAACCGTCGGACGCGGTCTGTGCTGCGGGCAGATCCGCGAGCGTCATCGGGCGCGGCTCACATTCCTCGGTCTCGGCTGCTCGGTCACGGACCGCCGGGCTCAGCCCTGACGGGCCGTGCCGTCAGCCCTGTCGGGCCGTGCCGTCAGCCCTGTCGGGCAAGGTCTGCCACTCCCACCATGCCCGCCTTGCTGCCCAGTTGGGCCGCGAGCACCTCGGCGTGCGGACGCCAGCGGCTGCCGACCAGCCAGCGGCGGTAGGACTTACGGATCGGGTCGAGTACGAGGTCACCCTCGTCGGAGACGCCGCCGCCGACGATGAAGGCGCCGGGGTCGAAGAGTGAGGCGAGGTCGGCCAGGCCGGAGCCCGCCCAGCGGGCGAGTTCGCGGAAGGAGTCGATGGCGACCGGGTCGCCCTGCCGGGCGGCCTCGGAGATGTGCTTGCCCTCGACGCCCTCGGGGGTGCCGTCGCCGAGCCCGAGCAGGATCGCGGCGTTCTCGGGCGTGGCCGTGGCCCGCTGCCGTGCGTACCGGACGAGGGCACTGCCGGAGGCGTACTGCTCCCAGCAGCCCTGGTTGCCGCAACCGCACAGCAGACCGTCCGGCACCATCCGGATGTGCCCGAACTCGGCCGCGACGCCGAAGCGTCCGCGGTGCAGCTTGCCGCCGATGATCACGCCGCCGCCGAGGCCGGTGCCGATCGTGATGCAGACGACGTCTTCGTGGCCGGTGCCGACGCCGAACTTGTACTCGCCCCACGCGGCGGCGTTTGCGTCGTTCTCGATGACGACCGGCAGATCGATGCGCTGCTCGACCTTGTCCTTGAGCGCCTCGTGCCGCCAGCTCAGATTCGGTGTGAACAGGACGGTCGCCCGCTTGTCGTCGACGTAGCCCGGTGCCCCGATGCCGACGGCGTCCACCTCGTACTCGGCGCTGGCGTCCCGTACCGCGTCGGCGATCGCGTCTATGACGGCATCCGCGGTGGGCGGGGTGGGCACGGTGCTGGTCTTGAGGATCGTGCCGTGCTCATCGACCACGCCGGCCGCGATCTTGGTGCCGCCGATGTCGACGCCGATAGTGAGTCCCATGTGTCCCTCGGATATTCGGTCGAGCCCCGCCGCGGACCACCGTACCGGAGGGTGTGCGGCGCCGGGATCGGCCCCGGTGACACGGTGCCTACTCGCCGTCCCCGGCTCCCGGCCCCTCCGGCTTTCCGGGGCCGGACGGCTCTTCCGGGTCCTTGTCGAGATCGATCCGCTCGGATCCCCCCGCGGCCCCGCCGGCCCCGGCGCTGCCGGACGGGTCACCGGAGGCGGCGGATGAACCGGGGGCGGCGGGAGAGCCGGGAGCGGCGGGATCGCGCCCGCCCGCCGTCCAGCGCCCCTCGGATTCCTGTACGGCCGTGCGGTAGGCGGCGAGCAATTCGCCGCCCGCGGCGGCGAGGTGGTCGAAGACCTGCGGGTTCCGCTGGACGACGGGCTCGATGGCCGCCCTGGCCTGCGCGAGCAGCTGCTGTGCCATCCCCTGCGCGGCGGCTGAGCCGACCCCTCCGCCGAACGGTCTGCCCAGCTCGGCGACCCTCTCGGACACCGCGTCGGCGAGCCGCCGCAGTTCCTCGGCGGCGCTCACCGGCTGATGCCCGTACTCCGCACGCCGCCGGGCCCGCTCGGCGGCGAGGTCCTCCTCGCAGGCCGAGGCCCAGGAGTCGGCGTCGGGCACGTCGGGCTCGGCGGCATCGCTCATGGCGCGGCTCCTACGACGGAGAGCGGGTGGTGGACTCACATCCGACGTTACCCGAACGGGCGGACGACGGTGGCAGGCTCCCGGTACCCGTCAGCGTCCCGGGCCCGCCGGCCACAGAGCGGGATCGGGTTCGCAGCGCACCCGCAGCTCCCCCGCTTCCAGCGCCGCGCCCACGACCCGGCACCGGCGCAGCGCGGAGGGCAACGGCAGGATGCGCCGGTAGGGGCCGACGGTGAGGATCAGTTCGTCCCCGCGCCGGACCAGATCCAGCTCCTCCTTGCGGGTGGCGGGCAGCGGCAGCACCCAGACCAGCAGACCGTCCCGCGCCAGCCGGTCCTCCACCCTCCCGGGACCGGAGTCGGAGTCGGAGTCCGGGTCCGGGTCGGACGCGAGGCCGGGCGCGGTGGCGGCCGGCCCGGCGAGGCCGGCCAGATCCTGGATGTCCTGGACGCCACGCGGGTCGCGTCCCAGG
>NZ_JBOHCV010000429.1:0-4208 GCF_050698815.1 Streptomyces sp. | reverse complement strand
CCCCCACTTCGCGTCTCCTCCCGCCCTGAGGGCACGCGCCCACAGCACCCCCGACCAACGCCTCAACGCCCGCGGCGGCACCCGCCGCGAGACGCTCGGGCGTCAGACGGGCGAAGGACGCGGGTACGGGCCCGGCGTCGCGGCCGGCAGGGGAATCTCATCCAGACGCAGCGACCGCGGGCCCTCAGCGCCGGGGAGGAGGAACCGTGCGTCGCGATTGTCATCCGGCTCCTGCGGCGCATCACCCACCGCAGCCAGCAGCGCCCACAACCGCGGATACGGCACCTGCCGAGCCCGACCCACAACAGCCGGAGTGCGCAGCGCCTCCAGCGCCAGCGACGCAAGGTTGACCCCCGCCCGGTAGTGCGCCCCAGCATGAGCGGCGATCCACGACTGCTCGTCGATGACTTCGGAGACCGAAGAGTTGGAGACGGTGTAGAGCAGGCGCAAATCGCCTCGCTGAATCTCCACCGACGTCCCCGGGGGGAACGCTCCGCCCGGCACCAGGCTTTCGCTGCCTGCGATGATCCGTCCCACCACCGGGCCGCCGCCCTGTTCCCGCACCACGGCGAACTGCTCAATCGTCGGGTCTGCCGACCGGCCGGAGTAGGGCAGGTGCAGGATGCAGTGGCCGTCGAAGACGGTTCCCTCAGCGTTCCAGGAAGGCTCCGCAGTGCCGTGGAGGACCGCGGCCCCGTGCGCCTCGCGGATGACGAGGTCGACCAGGACCACCTCGGCACGTATGCCGAGCTGCCCGTAGGCGTACTTCAACGTGAGGCAGCTATCGACGCAAACGTTCGCCGGCCTGCCATGCGCGCCCCCTGCCCACAAGTGCGGAAGCAGCAGCTCCACCAAGGCGTCTGGTTGAGCCCGCGACAGGATCCCGTACAGCACCCTCATGTCGCCCTGCATCGTCGGCAGTCCCGCAGCTGCACCGCCGGAGCCTGGCGACGTTCGGAGCGGTTTACGGCCTAAGGCGTGCCACTCGCTTCTGCGGCGTGTACGACGCCTTCTTCCCCCGCGACTTAGCCATACCTGCGAGCGTAGACGGCACTTCGATCCGCACGACAGGGAACAACGAGCCACGAGCGGAGCGTGGCCGGGACCGTCCACGCATGTCGGTGCCGCAGGCAACGATGACCCCGATACGCGAAACCCTGGCGGGAGCTGACCAATCCCAGGGCGGTGGCAACGCCTCACGCCCCCGCGTCGTACTCGCGACGGAGGTGCCCGTGCAGCAGCTCCGGCGGCAGCAGGTTGAAGTGCTCCGGGGACGGGGCCTGGTGGGTCGGGGTCAGGCGTCAGTCGATCAGACCGAGATCCCTGAGCGCCGCCAGCTGCGAGGCGCTGAGCTTCCCGCGGCGGGCCTTCGTGTTGGAGATCCACACCCCCAGCCTCACGGGGCACTCGGTGCCGGTGCCGGTGCCGTCGTCCACCAGGACTTCCTCACGATGGGGACGAGGGACGCGCACGTGCCCTTCCCGCTGGTGGAACTGCCGCAGTGCGGCGAGGCTCTTCTCCCACGACGACGCCCCCGAGGGGAGCGCCGTCCTCTCCACTCCGCTCTCGGGCCTCCGCTCGGCGGCCGGCGGCTGGATGTCGAGCTCGGCCAGCTTCGCCCGCTGTGCGGCGGACAACTGAACCCAGGCGGTGGCTTGTTCGGCCAGCCAGACTCCGATGTCTTCACCGCCGACGCGTACGCCGGGCCGGATTTCCTTGAGGGTGGCGCCGCCGTCCAGGCACTGTTTTACCTTCGCCCAGTGGCGCTGCCAGGGCACCGGCCAGTCCGGGTCCCAGTCCGGGTCGATCGCTTCCAGCTCCGCCCGCCGATCGGCGGCCCGCTCGGCATGGGCGCCGAGCCCTCCGGATTTGCGAAGGTTCACCAGCCACTGCCCGACCGCGACCTCGTCGATGACGGCATCCCGCGGCGCCGCCAGAGTTCCGTGAACTTGGAAGTAGTCGCGGGCGGCGACCAGCTTCCGCGCGAAGCCGGCGTCGTGGACGGACCAGATCATGCCCAGCTTGTCCAGCAGTTCCATCCGCCAGGGCTTGAGGACACCGTCACGCTGCTGCCGGCGCATCTCACTGACCCAGCCCCCCAACGCATACGCCTCCGACTCCTCCCCGGCTTCCTCACTCTCCCCCTCCCCGAGGTCGATGGTGGCGTTCAGCGGCACCCGGGCATCCCCGTGCTCCTCGACCCAGCGGCGCAGCGCGTTGTAGCCGGTCAGCCAGATCTCGGAGTCGGGCCGCAGCACACGGGTGCGCAAGAACGCCGCGATCACGCTCGGGTCGCGGGGGGTGGAGAAACGCAGCAGCGGAACCGATTCCGCCCCCTGTGAGGGACCTTCCAACTCCCCACCCTCGTCTCCGCCCCCGTCGTGCGCCTCGCTGGGGCCGCCTTCCTCGCCGGGCCGGGCCGGGTCAAGCGCGAGGACGTTGTCGGGCCGGCCGCTGCCTGTGGGCCGGCTGTGCAGGACCAGGCGCTCGATCAGGCGGTCCTCATAGCTGCGCAGGCCCTGAAGGACAGCCACAAGAGGGCGGAAACTGGCGGAGCCGATCATGTTCGCCGGGTCCTCCCCAGGGGCCAGGAAGACGGGCACCACGATGCGGGCGAGCTTGCCCTCGCCCGGGTCCTGGCGCAGAGCACGGCCGATGTTCTGCACGATCTCCACCGCCGAGGCGCGGGTATCGGCGAAGACAACCCCCCCAACTCCGCGCTCGCCCCGGATATCCACACCTTCGCCAAGGACGCGGCAGCTCGCGAGGAACGACACCTCCGTCTTCCAGCCCTCTTCATCCAATCCGTCGGCGAAGCGGGCCAACACGGCGCGCCGCTCGGCGGCCGGGTGCTGGCCGCACAGCCAGTCCGAGCCAACTCGCTCCGGGTAGGCGTGCGGATCACTCTCGTGGAGCTCGGCCGCGGTCTGAGGCATCGCCCGGGCGAACGCGAGTGCCTCGGCTGTTCGGTGATGAAAGCTCATCAGTGAGCGCACACCGGTGTCGTCCATGTGCTTGAGGAGCGCGGCCTGCAGTGCGGCCAGCCGACGGCCCCGCACTTCCTCCACCGAAGCATCCTCACCCGGCGCTTCGGGATCCCGAATCTCCAGAACATCCACCACGAAAGGCGCGAGCGTTCCCCGCTCCTGACTTTCCATCAGGCCGTAGGTGAACACCTCGGGCCCGAAGAGGGCCTCGTCGTCCATCGAGGCGACCAGCCGCCCACCCAGCCCCTCAGAGGAAGCCTCACCCGCCCCGGCAGCCTCCCGGCCACCTGAGGGCGGCGGAGCCTCCCACACCCGCTTGGTGGCCGTCATATAGAGCCGACGCGCAGCCGGAAGCCGGGCGTTGTCGTGGATCGCCGCCCACGCCCTCGCCGCATCCCCGCTCGTTCGGTGCGCCTCATCGACCACGGCGAAGTCGAACGGTTCCAGGCGCTGCCCGAACAGCCCCTGCATCGCCCGCTCCAGCACACCGGGAGAGGGCTCACCCTCCTCCAGGACCAGGCCGTCATCCATCACCTGCGGTGCCAGCGACGCGTACGTCGCGAACACCACCACAGGCCCCTTCCCGGCCCACAGCGCCAGCTGCGGCGCGCTGGTCGTACACCGCACGCCCAGCGCCTGGAGCATGCTGTCCGCACCCAGTGAGCACACCCCCACCATCGGGCCCCGATGGCCGGCCGCCGCCCACGCCTCGAGCGTCTGCGTCAGCAGATCCAGGGTCGGCACCAACACCAGAATCCGGCCGCGCGGCACTAGCCGCCGGGCAGCCTCGGCCGCCATCAGGGTCTTGCCGGAACCCGGCGCGGCAATCACCGTCGCCCGCAGCCCACTCGACGACACCTCTCCATGCGCGGGGAATTCCAACGCCGCAACAATCGCATCCAGCGCCTCAATCTGATGCTTCCTAAGCTGAATCCCGCTCATGGTTTCCTCTCACATTCATGGTTGCTGTGATCGGCAATGCGTCGTGTCGGCAGGAGGTAAGTCCCCCCGGACTGCTGTTTCTTCGGGTCTGCGTGCGAGCGAGTTGAGCGGGCTGGTTCCCCTGTCCGGGGGTGCTCTATCCTCCCAGAGTCTACCCCCGATGCATCGAGATGCTAGCTGTACAGAGAACACAGACATGCGGACCTGCGTTCTCGCCAAGCCTCATCACACACCACGCCCACTTTCCAGTAGCCCGCTCTCCTCCGAGCGGAGCGAGGA
>NZ_JBOHCV010000428.1:0-28505 GCF_050698815.1 Streptomyces sp. | reverse complement strand
CCTTGCGCAGCAGTTCCGGTTCCCGGCCGCCGAGGCCGGTCGCGGCGGCGGCGATGGCGAGGTTCTGCGGGGAGATCATCTTGCCGAGTACGCCGCCGGAGCTGTTGGCCGCGGCGAGGAGTTCCGGACTGAGACCGGAGGACTTGGCCGCTGCCACCTGGAGCGTGCCGAACAGGGCGTTCGCCGAGGTGTCGGAACCGGTGACGGCGACACCCAGCCAGCCCAGCACCGGGGAGAGGAAGGCCAGTCCGGCTCCGGCGCCCGCGATGCCGTGCCCGATGGTGGAGGTCTGCCCGGACAGGTTCATGACGTAGGCCAGTGCCAGCACGGTGGCCACTGTGAGGATGGCCCAGCGCAACTGGTGCAGCGTGCGTCCGTACGCCCGGACGGCGACGCCCGGGGTGATGGCCAGGAAGACCGCGGTGATCACGCCGCTGAGCAGCAGCATGGTGCCGGTCGCGGGCAGCCAGTTGAAGTTGAAGACCGTGGAGGCGACGGGCTTGCCGGTGACCGGGTCGGCGACGTGCAGCCCGGGCCAGTCGAAGAGGACCGCGCCCTTCTCCAGCACCTCCTTCACCGCGGGTATCTGGGTCACCGCGAAAACGACGATGATCACGAGGTACGGCAGGTAGGCGTTGAAGGCGGCACGCGGGCTGTCCTGGACGTCGGTGTCCGTGCCCGGCCGCCCGGTCTCCGGGGCGGACGGAGTGGCGGCGTCGCCTCCGGCACGACCGCCGTCGCGGTCACCGGTGCCCGTGGGGCCGGTGACCGGTGCGGTGTCCCCGGCCGCGGTGGCCGTGGCCGGCGTGTGCGTCTTCGACATCCGCATCACCAGCACGAGCACACTCACGGAGAAGAGCGAGGCGACGACGTCGGTCAGTTCCACCGAGATGTAGTTGGAGCAGACGAACTGCGACACGGCGAAGGCGATACCGCAGGCAAGGGCCGGCCACCAGGTCTGCTTCACGCCGCGGCGGCCGTCGACCAGAAAGACCAGCAGCACGGGCACGATCGCGGCGAGCATCGGGGTCTGCCGGCCCACGGTGGCCGAGACGTCCTCCAGCGGCAGGCCCGTCAGCGTGGACAGCGTGATGACCGGTGTGCCCATCGCCCCGAAGGCGACGGGAGCGGTGTTGGCCACCAGCGCCACCGTGGCCGCCTTGAAGGGTTTGAAGCCCAGGGCGATCAGCATCACCGAACTGATCGCCACGGGCGCGCCGAACCCGGCCAGCGCTTCGAGCAGCGCACCGAAACAGAAGGCGACGATGACGGCCTGCAGGCGCTGGTCGTCGGAGAGTTTGCTGAACGAGCGGCGCAGCACCTCGAAGTGCCCTGTGTCGACGGTCATCTGATAGACCCACAGGGCGTTGACCACGATCCACATGATGGGGAACAGCCCGAAGAGCGCGCCCAGCACCGCGGAGTTGAGGCTCAGGCCGACGGGCATGTCGTAGGCGGCCACCGCGACGACGATGGCGGTGCCCAGCGCGGCCAGCGCGGAGAGGGCGGCCTGGACTCGCAGCACGCCCAGGAGCACGAAGAAGACGATCAGAGGCAGGGCCGCGACGAGCGACGACCACCCCAACGACCCGCCCAGCGGGTCGAGTACGGGCTGGAACACGGTTCCTCCGGATGCGGGTACGGGATGAGGAGGGAAACGGGTACGGGCCGGGGAGACGGACTGGGGAGCCGGCTCACCAGGGCTGGACGCCGCGGATGGAGGCGTCGATGACCTGGACGGGGTGCAGCACGGGCAGCGGCTTGTCGAGATGGCGGGCGATCTGCAGCAGACAGCCGGGGTTGGCGGTGACCACGGCGTCGGGGGCGATGGCGCGGACGTTGGCGGCCTTGCGGCGGCCCAGCTCTTCCGCCGATTCGGGCTGAACGAGGTTGTAGACGCCTGCCGAACCGCAGCACATGTCCGCCTCCCCGATCTCCGCCACCTCCAGTTCCGGGACCGTGCGCAGGACGGCGCGGGGCTGTTCGCGGATGCCCTGGGCGTGGGCGAGGTGACACGCGTCGTGGTGGGCGATGCGCGCCGGCACCGGGTGGCGGGGGGCGAGCGGGGTCAGTTCGGCCAGCAGTTCGGAGATGTCGCGAATCTTGGCCGCGAAGGCCGCCGCCTGTTCGCGGTAGTCGGGGTCCTCGGCGAGCAGGCGCCCGTACTCCTTGAGCGCGGAGCCGCAGCCCGCCACGTTGATGACGATCACATCGACCTCGAGCGGCTCGAAGGCGTCGATGAGCCGTCGCGCCCTCGCCCTGGCCTCCTCCTCGCGCCCGGCGTGCTCGCTGAGCGCGCCGCAGCAGCCCTGTGAGCGGGGCGCCACGACGTCGCACCCCTCGGCGGTCAGCACCCGCACCGTGGCCTCGTTGACCGGTGCGAAGAAGACCTGCTGCACGCAGCCGGTGACCATGCCGACGGTGCGGCGTGCGGCGGCCGCGGGGTCGGAGGTGGCGCCCGTCGTACGGGCGGGGGTGTGCTCGGGTGTCCGGCGCAGCGCGGAGCGCAGCCGTACATCGGGCATCAGTGCCTCCAGGGCGCGCAGCCGCGCGGGCAGCCGGCGCAGCAGCCCGGTCCTCTCCAGCGCCCGCCGGACGCCGAGGCGCCGGTACAGGGCGCCGAGGACGGCGGCCGGCCGCAGCCTGCGCGGGTAGGGGAACAGACGGAAGATCAGTTCACGGAAGACGCGGTCGGAACGGGAACGGGCCCAGTTGCGCTCGATCTGCGGGCGGACGCTTTCGATGAGCCGGTCGTACTGCACTCCGGACGGGCACGCGGGCACGCAGGCCATGCAGCCCAGGCAGTTGTCGAAGTGGCCCACCGCGGCGGCGTCCAGAGGTGCTTCTCCCTCGCTGATGAGCTTCATCTGGTAGATGCGCCCGCGCGGTGAGTTCATCTCCTCGCCGGTCAGGGTGTAGGTGGGGCAGGCGGGGAGGCAGAACCCGCAGTGCACGCAGTCGGAGAGGAGTTCCGGGGAGGGCGGGTGGTGCGCGTCGAAGGCTCCGGTCGGGGCCGGGGCGTCGGGCGTTCCGCCGTGCTGCGAGGTCATGCGGCGCTCCCTACGGAGGGGGACGGGGGTGGATCGGGGTGGATCGGCGTGGATCAGAACCAGGGCGCGAAGCGGCCGGGGGCACAGCGGCCGTCAGGGTCGAACTGCTGCTTGAGCGAGCGCAGTACGGGGGCGGTGGGCGGGGCGGGCCCCCAGGACGCGGCCACGGCGTCGACGCCTTCGCGGCGCCGGCGCAGCGTCACGCTGCCCCCGGCTTCGTGTGCGGCCTCGCGCCAGGCGGTGAGGCATGCCGCGTGTGTGCCGGCGTCCCCGCCGCGCAGCCGCAGGGTGTGCACGCCCTGCGCGACGCCGCTGACCAACGTCGCCTCGACGCCCGCGTCTTCGGCGAGGGCGCGCAGCCGGCGGTGGAGGATGGGCAGCAGCGACGGGTGGGTGCCGGCGCGCAGCACGGTGTCGCCGTCCTCGCCGTGGACCAGGCCCGACAGCCGTTCCCAGGCGGCCTGTTCGGCGTCGGTGTCGAGTACGCGTGCCGCGGCCAGTTCGGGGATGTCGGCGGCCAGCCGGCCGCGGGCCGCGGCGCTGTCGGCGGTGCCGTGGAAGCGGACCAGCAGCTGCTGCCCGTCCCACTCCACCGCGACCGGCTCCAGCGGCGAGCGCATGGCGGCGCGGGCCGTCACGAGTGCCTGCGCGGGGTCCGGAACGGCCAGCGTGAGGGTCGCCGTCGCTTCGGGCAACGGGTGGACGCGCAGGGTGAGCCGGGCGATCAGGCCGAAGGCGCCGAGAGAGCCGGCCATCAGCTTCGCCAGGTCGTAGCCGGCCACGTTCTTGATGACACCGCTGCCCGTACGGACGACGGAGCCGTCGGCGAGCACCAGCGTCGCGCCGATCACCAGATCGCTCAGACCGCCGTACTTCAGGCGCCGGGGTCCGGTGTCGCCGCCGGCCAGCAGTCCGCCGAGGGTCGCGCCCGCGCGCTCGGTCGGCGGGTCGAGCGGCAGCCACTGACCGGAAGGGGCCAGCAGCTGCTGGAGCCGGGAGAGCGGCATGCCGGCCTCCACCGAGACCGTCCAGTCCTCGGCGGCGTGGCCGACCAGGCGGTCCAGGCCGGTGGTCTCCAGCACGACGTCGGTTCCGGTCACCGGGGCGCCCCAGCTCAGCGCCGTCCCGGCGCCCGTGAACAGCAGCGACCGCTGCTCCGCGGCCGCCGCCTCCACCGCTGCGGCGGTCTCGGCCAGGCTCGTGGGCCGTACCGTCGCCGGGCGCAGCGTGGTCGGAGACTCATCGGGCACCCGTGGTCACCACCTTTCGATCACGCCGGCCGCCTCCAGCGGGTGCGGCCGGTAACGGCCCGGGCGTTCGCCGCACAGCCGTGGGGTGGGCAGGACCTTGCCGGGGTTGGCCAGTCCGGCCGGGTCGAAGGCCGTCCGCAGCCGCGCCATGGCGGCCAGATCGGTCTCTCCGAACATGAGCGGCATGGAGCAGGCCTTGTCCAGGCCGATGCCGTGCTCGCCGCTGAGCGAACCGCCCAGCTCCACGCACATCTCGGCGATCTCACGTGACAGGCGTTCCGCCTGCTCCGCCTCTCCCGCCTGCTCGTCGAAGAGCACCAAGGGGTGGAGGTTGCCGTCGCCCGCGTGGAAGACGTTGGCCACGCGCAGCCCTTCGGCGCGCGACATGTCGGCGATGCGGGTCAGCGCCTCGGCCAGCCGGGTACGGGGGACGACGCCGTCCTGGACGAAGTAGTCGGGGCTGATCCGTCCCACCGCGGCGAACGCCGCCTTGCGTCCCTGCCAGATGAGCGCCCGCTCCCGGGCGTCCGCGGCGATGCGTATGTTCGTGGTGCCGTGTTCGCGGCAGAGGGCGACGACGCTCTCGAACTGCTCGTCGCATTCCGCTTCCATGCCGTCCAGTTCGACGACGAGGGCCGCGGTCGCCTCGGGGCTGTACCCGGCGTGGACGGCGGCTTCGCACGCCTCGATCGCCAGCGAGTCCAGCATCTCCACGGCCGCGGGCACGATGCCGGACGCCATGATCCCGCTGACGGCGCCCCCGGCCTGCTCCACCGTGGGGAAGTCGGCGACGAGCGTCCGTACGCTCTGCGGAGTGCGCAGCAGGCGGACGGTGATCTCGGTGGTGATGCCCAGAGTGCCCTCGGAGCCGATGAACAGGCCGCGCAGGTCCGGTCCCGCGCTCTCCGGGGCGTCGCCGCCGAGGTCGGCTGTCGTGCCGTCCGGCAGCACCACCCGCAGGGCCTGGACGTGGTGCACGGTGAACCCGTACTTCACACAGTGGGCGCCGCCGGAGTTCTCGGCGACGTTGCCGCCGATGGTGCATACCACCTGGCTGGAGGGGTCCGGTGCGTAGTAGAGGCCGTGCGGCGCGGCGATACGGGATATCTCGGCGTTGGTGACGCCCGGTTCGAGGACCATGCGGCGGTCCTCGGGGTCGAACTCGATGACACGCCGCATCCGGGCGGTGGAGATGACCACTCCCCGGGCGACCGGTACGGCGCCCCCGGACAGCCCCGTTCCGGCGCCCCGTGCGACGAACGGCAGCCCCGCCCCGGCGCACAGCGCCACGGCGGCGGCCACTTCTTCGGTGCTGCGGGGCAACAGGACGAGGGCGGGGACTTCACGGAAGCCGGTCAGGCCGTCACACTCGTAGGTCCGCAGCTGGAGGGGATCGGAGAGTACGGCGTCGGCTCCGAGCGCGGCTTCGAACTCGCGGCGCAGTGCGGTGTCGATCATGGCACCGTGCCTCCTGACCCGTTGATCCGTTGGCGGAACGGCAGTTTCAGCGAATTCCAGAGTCCGGAATTCAAGGACCGCGAGACGGAACCTAGGTGCCTTGCATCTATGGGTCAACCCTTCGTTGCATCTATGTTCCACCCGGTGTTGACGCACATGTCCGCGGCCGACTGCGCGAGAGTGGGTGGATGGACTTTCGTGATCCGCCGCGGACCGCTGCCTGGCAGCACGTCGAGGCCCGCTCGGGGTTCGAGGTCGTGTACTTCCACAGCGTCGACGACGGCTGGCGTATCGACGGCTGCACGACCGCGGTCGAGGACGGCCATACGTGAATCGTCGACTACACGGTGGAAGCCGATCGCAGCTGGACCACCCGCGGCGCGCGCATTTCGGGCCGGTCCGCCGCGGGTTCCCGCACGACGACACTGACGGCCGACGGCGCCGGACACTGGCGGATCGACGGCGAGGCCGCAGCGCACCTGGACGGTTGCCGCGATGCCGACCTGGAGTCCTCCGCGATGACGAACGCCTTCCCTGTGCGCCGGATGCGGTTGGCGGCCGGCGCTCGCGCCGAAGCCCCCGCCGCCTACGTCCGTGCGGCGGACCTCGCCGTCGAACGGCTCGAGCAGACCTACGAGCGCGTCACCGACGAGGCCGGGCAGCAGCACTACGACTACGCCGCACCCGTCTTCGACTTCGCCTGCCGCCTCGTCTACGACAACTCCGGCCTCGCGCTGGCCTATCCGGGAATCGCCACGCGCGTCACCTGACGCCTCAGGTCTCCAGCTAGTCGACGACGGAGCCGCAGCTGATGTTGGCGACCGTCGCCGTCATGCCGCCGGCCCGGTCCGAAGCCATGAAGGCGGCCACGTTCGCGACGTCCTCCAGTGACGGATTGCGCCGCAGCAGGGATCCGGGAACGCCGAGGCCGTCGTCCTGAAGGAGCTGTTCGAGCGTCGTGCCCAGATGCTCGGCGGCCCGGCCCCAGACCTGCCTGGTGTGCGAACCGAGCCGTGCCGTCTCGGGGATGGCGTCCGGCCGCAGGCAGAGCACCCGGACGCCGTACGGCCCGACTTCACCGGCCAGCAGCCGGGAGAAGGCTTCGACGGCCGCGCACGCGACTCCGAAGCCGTCCGAGGGATGGGTGACGCGCGCCGCCGTGGCCGACAGCGGCAGGATCACACCGGATCGCTGCCTCATCATGTGCCGTGCCGCCGCCGTGGCGGTGAGGAACTGCGTCGTCGTATGGGTCGCGATCGGGAGGCTGAAGTCCTCGGGCGACAGCTCCGTGAGCGGCCTTCCCTGGACGTGGTCGACCCCGACGGCGTTGAAGGAGACATCGATGCTTCCCGCCTTCCCGGCCACGGCGTCGGCGTGCTCCCGGACGGCTCGCGGGTCCAGGGCGTCGACCTGAGCCGTGTCCGCCGCGCCCCCGGCTGAGTTGATCTCCCTGGCCAGTGCGCCGAGCGTTCCCAGGGTGCGCCCCGCGAGGAAGAGCCTCGCCCCTTCACGGGCGAACGCCCTGGCCACCGCGGTGCCGATGGCTCCGGCCGCGCCGTAGATGACGGCGTTCTTCTCCTGCAGCAGCACTTTCGGTCCTCCGGGTCGCGTGACGCCAGAGAATCAGGCCATCGCCGCGCAACTGCCGCACCACGCCGTTGCGGGGTGAAGAGGCGTCAGCACGCGTCGGTCACCGACAGTTGACGTTACCGCGGCCTCTCCGCGCTGGCGGGGCCGCCGGATGCGAGGGCTCAGGTGGGGGGCGCTTCGCTCACACGGCCTCCCCGGATTCCGTACACGAGGTGCCCCTTATCCCCCTAGTCAGCCTGGTGCGCTGCGGGGTAATTTTCAGCCTCCGGTCACTGACTGTCGTGGCCGGATCGCAGACCGGGTAAGGGCGGTGCGCTGTTGCGGGATTACAGCCTTCCACCGCTGGTGGAGCCGCTGCGCTCCGGCGGCCTGGCCGACTCGGTGTACGAGACGGCGGCGCGCGAGCCGGGGTTGCCGCAGCTGGCGCGCAGGGAGAGCCCCGACGGCAGTTCGGGGCCATGGCGCGAGATGTCGGCGGCGGCCTTCCACGACCAGGTGGTGGGGCTGGCGAAGGGGCTGCTCGCGCAGGGCGTGCGGTTCGGTGACCGGGTCGCGGTGATGTCGCGTACCCGCTACGAGTGGACGCTGTTCAGCTTCGCCCTGTGGTCGGTCGGCGCGCAGGTCGTACCCCTCTATCCGACGTCCTCGCCGGAGCAGGTGCGCTGGGCGCTGGGCACCTCCGGTGCGTTCGCCATCGTCGTCGAGCACGAGGACCACGCGATGTCGGTGGGCTCGGTGTGCGGCGGGCTCCCGGAGCTGCGCCACATCTGGCAGCTGGACGCGGGCTGCGTGGGGTGGCTGACCGAGGCGGGCCGCGGCGTGACGTACTCAGAGGTGCACCGGCACCGCTGGGCGGTCACACCGGACGCGCCGGCGGCGCTCATCTACACCTCCGGCACCACCGGACGTCCCCGTGGCTGCGTCATCACGCACGCCAACCTGGCCGCGGAGTGCGACACCCTGATCGCGGGCTGGGGCGGGCTGATGGGGGAACCGGGCCAACAGCCCGCCATCCTGGCCTTTCTGCCGATCGGTCATGTCTACGGGCTGATGGTCACGGTGCTGTGCGTGCGCGGCGGATACCTGCTCGGGCATCAGCCGGAGATGGCCACACGCGAGTTGCTGCCCGCCCTCGCCTCGTTCCGTCCGACGTGTCTGTTCGCGGTGCCGTACGTCTTCGAGGCGCTCTACGCGCGGGCCCGCATCCGTGCTCTGGAACTTGACCGCGGCGAGCTGTTCGACCGGGCCATGGACACCGCCGCCCGGTACGCGGAGTCCGTGGAGACGCAGACGCTGGGCACCGGGCCGGGGCCGGGCACGGGGCTGCGGGCGCGGCACGCGGTCTATGACCGGCTGGTGTACCGGCGGGTGCGGGAGGTGCTGGGGGGCCGTACCCGCAGGGTGGTCTCGGCCGGCTCGACTCTCAGCCGTGAGCTGGGGCTGGTGATGGCCGGCGCCGGGATCACCGTCTACGACGGCTACGGGCTGACCGAGACCACGGGCGCGGTCACGGCGCAGCCGCCGGGCCGGCCGCGGTTCGGCACGGTGGGGCGTCCGATGCCGGGTGCGGCCGTGCACATCGCCCGCGACGGCGAGGTCTGGGTACGCGGCCCGATGGTCTTCCCCGGCTACGCCGAGAGCCGGGAAAAGGAAAGCGCGGAGGCCGACGACCGGCAGGAGAACGGGGAAACGCTGCGGGACGGCTGGCTCGGGACCGGCGACGTGGGTTACCTCGACGACGGCTATCTGGTCATCACCGGCCGTAAGAAGGACGTCATCATCACCAGCGGCGGCCGGAGCGTGGCCCCGCTGCTGCTGGAGGCCCGGCTGCGCGCCCACCCGCTCATCTCCCAGGCACTGGTGGTGGGTGACAACCGTCCGTTCATCGCCGCCCTGGTCACCCTGGACCCCGAAGTGCTGCAGTACTGGCAGCTGGCACAGGAGCAGGGGCAGTACCAGGACCCACCACACCAGCACCAGGACAGGGGTGACAGGAGAGCGCAGCAGGGCGCCGGCGGTACGCCCGCGGAAGAGCTGGAGCGGGAGATCGGACGGGCGGTGGCGGCGGCCAACAGCGTGGTCTCGCGTGCCGAGTCGATCCGCGCCTTCCGCATCCTGGCGGAGGAGTTCAGCGTGGCGGACGGCCTGATGACACCGTCACTGAAACTTCGGCGGGATGCGATCACGCGGATGTACGCGGCCGAGATCGAAGAGCTCTACGCGCACTGAGCGCGCTCCCGGGCGGCCGGGCCACATCGGGCACGGCAGGCGTGGTCCAGCAATGTAGCAGCGACGCGGGGCCAGGCACCGGTTCTTGTCAGGTCGTGACGAACCCTCGACCACACCCTCACACACGGCATTAGCGTCCGTCGCACTTCGAAGACGAGTGCGAGAGGAGGGCGCATGCGGTCGGCCATCAGCCAGGCTCTAGCGTCCGGGCGTGCGATCGGCACCCTGCTGGTCGTGTTTTCGCTCGCGGCGACGCTCGCCGCGCTGTTGCTGCCCGTTTACCTGTTCGATGGCAACCGGACCGTGGCCGCGGCCCGGCAGGGCTGGCTGGACGACGGTGGCGGGATCAGGAGCACGAAATACGGACCGCTCTCCTCACTGGACCGGGACTTCGTACGCAAAGTACGACTGGCCGGTCTCTGGGAGCTTCCGGCGGGACGGTCGGCTCAGGAGCGCGGCGGACGGGCCTCCGTGCGTCGCGCGGGCAACCATCTCGTCGACGGCCACACGGAGTTGGACCGGCTGGCCGTCAAGGCCGGCCGTGCACTCGACATCGAGCTGGGCAATCAGCCGACCGGAAAGCAGCGCGACTGGCTGGAGCAGATCTACGAGGCCCGGGGCGACGAATTCGACAGGCGCTCGGTCAACCTGCTGCGCCAGGCACACGGCGCGGTGTTCACCCTCGTCGGCCTCGTACGGGACCAGACCCGCAACTCGATGGTGCGGGCACTGGCGACCCGGGCCAACGCCGTCGTCCTCGACCACATCACCGTCCTGGAGGACACGGGACTCGTGGACTTCGACGCGCTGAACGACGTGAACTGAGTGGAGTGAAGTCGCATGAGACAACAGAGCCATAAACGCACGCGCACAGCGAGCAGGAAGACCATCGCGATCGTCTCGGCACTGGTGCTCGCCGGCGGCGGAGCCGCTGCGATCGCCGCCAACGCCAACGCCGGGGACGAGGGGGCGCAGGCACAGCCCGTGCAGACCATCGACTGTCCTGACGTGAGCCTCGCCATGGGTGAGGTGCCCGAGGCGGCCAAGGCCGAGGTGGGCAGGGGGGTCGCTACCCTGGACCGTCAGGTCATGGACGCGTACGGCCAGTGGTCGTCGAAGCAGGCCAGCTCCGAGGATGTTCTCGGGAAGCTGCAGCAGCAGCGCGGCGAGACCATCCGCGGGATCGCGGACGCCGTCGAGGAGGAGGGTGCCAAGGCGCCCGCCGAGCTGGAGTCGATGGCCGGCTGCAAGATGATGCAGGACAAGGACGCCCAGCCGGTGGAGCAGAAGGCTGAGGGCGAGGAGGGCGACGGCGGCCAGGGTCAGCAGCCGACCGGGCCGGTTCCGGAGGACTTCGTCGACATCAAGACCGTCGAGCCGAACGCGCCGCAGGAGCAGGAGGGCGGCTCGACCGGCAGCTTCAGCACGAAATGCGGCACCAACGAGGAAGGCCACTTCAACTCCGACAACGTGATCGCGGCACCCGGAGTCAGCAACGGCGCCCACCACGTGCACGACTACGTGGGCAACCTCTCCACCGACGGTTTCTCCAGCGACGAAAGCCTCGCCGCGGCGGACACGACCTGTGACAACGGGGACCTGTCCACGCACTACTGGCCGGTGCTGCGGTCGCTCGACGGCGAGGTCGGCGGGGAGCAGCAGAACACCGCGATGCACAGCATGAACGCTCAGGGTGAGACGGGCGACTGGCAGGGCCAGGGCGAGGAGCCCGGCGAACAGCCCAGTGAACAGCCGCCGGGTGACGACCAGGGCGCCGACCAAGGTGCGGACCAGGGCGCCGATCAGGGCGCGGACCAGGGCGCCGACCAAGGCGCCGACCAAGGCGCCGACCAAGGAGCAGATCAAGGCGCCGATCAAGGCGCAGATCAAGGCGCCGATCAGGGCGCGGACCAAGGAGCCGACCAGGGCGCGGACCAGGGCCAGGGCGGCGGCGAGGGTGACGAGCCGGGCGAGGGCGGCGACGGTGGTGCCGCGGACGGCAACGTCGGAACCATCCTGAAGCCCGCCTCCGCGGAGCTCACCTTCACGGGCAGCGCCTCGGGCGACGTGGTCGCGATGCCGGAATTCCTGCGCATCATCACCGGTGACGCCAAGTCGTTCACCAACGGCACCGCGAACGCGAACGCCTCCTGGAGCTGCGAGGGCTTCGAGGACCGTCAGCTGACGGACAAGTACCCGATCTGCCCCGAGGGCAGCAAGACGATACGCAGCCTGAAGTTCCAGAGCTGCTGGGACGGCCAGAACACCGACAGCGGCAACCACCGCGATCACGTGGCCTTCGCCGAGGAGGACGGTTCCTGCCCGGACGGCTTCCAGGCGATCCCGCAGCTGGAGCAGAAGATCAGCTACGACGTGCCGCTCGACAAGGCCGCGAACGCGGACACCCCGTTCGCGCTGGACAGCTTCCCCGAGCAGCTGCACAAGCCCGTCACCGATCACGGTGACTTCATCAACGTCATGCCGACCGACCTGATGGACGAGGCGGTGAGCTGCATCAACGAGGGCCGCGAGTGCGGCTGACGCCCGATTCCCCCGCGGGGCCCGTTCCATGCCTCCGGCCCCGGGGGGCGAAACGAAGGCCCCGGACACAGATCGTGATCTGTGTCCGGGGCCTTCGCCCTTGTGCAGGTGCGGTGGAGCTCCGGATCAGCCTGGGGTCACAGGCCGTTGACCCGGGCCTCGCGCGCCACGCCCAGGGGGCGGATGCCCGCGGTGGCGGCGCGCGCCCTTCGTCCGGCCATGGTGCGGTGGCGCCGGATCTGTCCCAGCATCCGCCGGCCGCGCAACGTCATCTCCAGCTCGAAGCGGGTCCGCGGATCACGCAGTGCCGAGCCGAAGAGCTTCTCGATCTGACGCAGCCTGTACCGCACGGTCTGCGGGTGCACCTGCAGCGTCTTCGCCGCCTCCGGTGCTCCCCCGCCCTCCAGCCACGCCAGCAGTGTGACTTCCAGCCGCTCGCTCTGACGGGGGGTGAGTTCGGCGAGCGGGCCGAGCCAGCGGGAGGAGAGGGCGGCGGCGAGGGATTCGTCTTGGAGCAGCAGCAGCATGGACAGATGATCGTCGACGAAGAGGACCTTCCCTTCCGAGCCACCGCCGATGCCGCCGCCCGGCGCGCCGGGCGGTGTCAGCTCCAGCAGCCGCCGGGCCCAGCGCACCGAGGAACCCGCGTCGCTCAGCGGCACGGTGTGCCCGACCGCCGCGGTACGGCCGCGCAGCAGGCCCTCCAGTGCCTCCCGGTCCTCATCCGGGTCGGGCACGAGCAGGCACAGCTCGCCCTCGACCGGGCTGACCAGTGCGTTACCGAACGCAGCGGCCAGCTGCGGTACTTCGCAAGGGGAGGCCAGCGCGACGGCACGAACCGTGTCGGGCAGCGGCCATCTCGCGGACCGGGCCAGCTCGGTCAGCCGCAGCTCCGGAATCTCCTCCTCTCCCAGCAGGATCGTGAACAGTTGCCGGCGTGCCCGGTCGATGGGCACGGCTGCCGCGACAGGACCCGTCGACGCGTTTTCACCGGCCATGTTCCTGATCTCCTGACGCTGGTACCCGAGTGCTGTCAGCAATGCCTGTTCCAGGGCCCATTGGGCGTCTTCGCGGTCAATTTCCCGCAGAAGTTCCGACATTGCCGGAATGCTGTACTGGAGTGCGTCCACCACCTGGTCAGCGAGTGTCGGCAGCTCCTTTCTCAGAACGCGCGTCCACTCGCCACGTGGGCGAGACCAGATGCGGTTTAGAACTTCGCACATCTCTACCTCGTTCCTGCCGGGTTGGGCCTGCGGTGCACGGGAGTGACAGGCCCGCGGAGGTTGCCTCCGATGCCGGTGTCCCGCCCCGGCTCCGGAGTTGAGGGTCCCCCTGCTTCCCCTGACTGCGCATCATCGGCACCACGGGGTGCGGCGGCGATCCCACTGCAGGAATTTGTCACAGAGCGATAAATCCTGTGAAGGTCCCGGGGAGTTTAGAGATGCTGCAACATCCCGACCACCGCATTTTGGTCGCGCAAAGTAGAGAGCACACACCGGAACGTCACCGGTCCTTTCCCGTTCAACAGCTTTGCGGTATAGGCCAGATGCGGGACCGAGGGTCAGGTCGGGGTTCGGCGACAGTGCGATCGGATTGATCCCGATGCCCCCAGAACAGCTCGAGCGGGCCCGCCCGACGCGAGGCCGCCGCTCCTCGGCGATCACCACCACCAGGCGAGGCGCCGCCAAGAGAGGCCCCGCCCGGAGAGGCCCGGCCGGAAGAGGCCCCGCCAGAGACACCGCAGACACCCTCGGCACCCGCGTCGGTCCGCGGTACACCGCCTTCGGGATCGTCGCCGCCCTGGCCCTCTTCCTCGCGATCAGCGAGCGCTCGATCGTCCGGCTGGTGTACTTCCTCGACTACTCGGCCGGGGTGATCGCCCTGTTGTCGCTGACGGCCAGCGTGCTGTGGGGCCTGGCCGCCACCGACCGGCTCGTCCTCGGCCCCGGCCACCGGCTGGTCGCGCAGGCGGTGCACCGGGGCACCGCCGTGGCCGGGCTGGGCTTCCTCGGCCTGCACATCTGGGCGAAGGTCACCGCGGGGTCGACGAGTTCGGTGTCGGCGGCGGTGCCGTTCCTGCCCGGCGCCCCGCAGTCGTTCGTGGTCGGACTGGGCACGGTCGCCGGATACCTCTTCCTGGCCGTCGCCGTGACCGGCGCCGTACGAGGGGTGTTCGCCCGGAACGGCCGCTCCCGCTGGTGGCGGGCGATGCACATGTGCGCCTACCTGGCCTGGGGCGTCGCCGTGGTGCACGGCCTGCGCGCCGGGCGCGGCGTGGAGTGGTGGGTGATGGCGGGGTACGTCGTGTGCCTGGCCGGAGTGACCGCGGTGCTCACGATGCGGCTCGTACCGCGGCGCGGCGCACCACGAATCAGCACACGCAAGAAGGAGCAACCGTGACCTCTGTCCTGCCCTCCCCCGTGACCACCTCCACCGCGGGCGCGATGCCTGCCCTGGCCTCCTACGGGCAGCCGCGGCTGCTGGCGGGCCTGGGCACCGGCGCGGGCTGGACCGGGCGGCTGGACCGTGTCCGCCATCTGACGGTGCACGGCTCGCTCCCCGACCTGCGCGCGGAGGAACTCGTCGGCCTCGCGGAGAACATCGACCTGCGGGGCCGGGGCGGCGCGGGCTTCCCGTTCGCGCGCAAGCTCCGTGCCGTGATCGAGTCGGCGTTCCGGCGCCAGGAGGCGCGTACGGCCATCGTCGTCAACGGCAGCGAGGGCGAGCCGAGTTGCCTCAAGGACACCGCTCTGCTGCTCTACTCCCCGCATCTGGTGCTGGACGGCGCACTGCTGGCCGCCCGCGCGCTCGGCGCCGATGAGGTGACCGTCGCCGTCACCAGGGCGGATGTGGAGCGCTCGGTACTGGACGCGGCCGCCGAACGCGGCCCCGCCAATCCGCGCGTACGCGTGGTCCGGCATCCCCAACGATTCGTCAGCGGGGAGTCCACCGCCCTCGTCAACGGTCTCAACCAGTTGCCCGTACTGCCCTCCGGCCGCAGCATCCGCTCGAGCGAGAGCGGCGTCGCGGGCCTGCCGACGCTGCTGTCGAACACCGAGACCTTCGCCCAGTTCGCCGTCTCCGCCCGCCTCGGCGCGCTGGAATACCGGGCCGTCGGGCTGCCCACCGAACCGGGCACGGTCCTGCTGACCGTCGCCGGGGAGCGGGTGGTGGAGACGCCGACCGGGGCGCCGCTCGCCTACTTGCTGGGACTGTGCGGCCTGGACCCCGGACAAGGTGTGCTGGTCGGCGGCTACCACGGCAAGTGGCTGGACAAGGACGCCGCCTGGACGGCACGGGTCTCCCGCGAGTCGCTCACCGCTCTGGGCTCCGCCTTCGGCGCGGGCGCGGTGCTGCCGCTGCCCGAAGAGACCTGTCCGGTCGGCGAGCTGGTGCGGGTGGCCCGCTGGATGGCGAAGGAGTCGGCAGGCCAGTGCGGACCCTGCGTGCTGGGGCTCCCGGCGCTGGCCGACGCGCTGGCACGGGCGGCCGACGGCGGCGGGGAGGCCGCCCTGGAAACCGTACGGGCGCGGTCCGCCGCCGTCACCAAACGCGGCGCCTGCAGCCATCCCGACGGCACGGCGCGGCTCGTGGTCTCGGCGCTCGAGACCTTTCCCGAGGAGTTCGCGGAGCACGCCCGCGGCCGTGGGTGCGGCCGTCCCGTGCTCGGCAGGCTGGCGGTCCCCGGCGAAGTGACGGGCACAGGTGGCGGCCGGGGCATCCGCGCCGGCCGCGCCGGCGACACCGCGGTGCGGGAGCAGAAGAAGGAACGGCTCATCGTCAACTGGACGCTGTGCCAGGGCCACGGGCTGTGCGCGGGGCTGGTTCCGGACGTGATCCAGCTGGATTCCGACGGCTTCCCCGCCACCGCCTCCGCCGAGGTGCCCGCCTACCAGCGCAAGCAGGCCCAGCGTGCCGTACGCCGCTGTCCGGCCCTGGCGCTGCGCATCGAGGAATGAGGCCGCGTACAGCGGCCTGCGGTGCGGTCCGGGGTCCGGTACGTGGTCCGGTATGCGGCGCTTCCCGGCGCGGGACGAGAGCCCGGGCCGGGGGTGCCGCACGAGCGGCGTACGTATACACCCGGCCGCGGGTTCACCGGAATCGGTGCGTTGGCACGTTCCGACAACTTCCCGCCGCCTGCCGGACCCCTGCACCAAACTCACTGCCAGTCACACAGTCGAGTGCTGAAGGAGCGGTCATGAGGAAGCAGCGTCACCTGGCACTGGCCGGGACCGCGGTCGCCCTGGCGATGTTCGCAACGGGGTGCGGTTCCGGCGACAACTCCGCTCAGGGTGACATCGAGCCGGCGGGCAACCAGGCCGCCGCCGACGGATACGGAGACTCGGGGGACGGCTCCGATTCGGGCTCCAAGGCCGGAAGCAAGGGGAAGAAGACCGCCCCTGCCAAGACCCTCGACGTGAAGAACACGGGCAAGCTGGGCCAGGTCGTCACCGACAGCAAGGGCTGGACGCTCTACCGCTTCGACGAGGACAGCGCCGCACCCTCCCAGTCCAACTGCGACGGCAAATGCGCTACGGCGTGGCCGCCCGTACCGGCCAAGGACGCCGAGGCGTCCCTGGGCATCGAGGCGGACAAACTGGGCAAGGTCGAGCGCACCGACGGATCCTGGCAGCTGACCCTCGGCGGCTGGCCCGTCTACCGGTACGCGAAGGACACCAAGCCGGGCGACACCAAGGGGCACGGCGTCGGTGGCACCTGGAACGCCCTGGCTCCCGACGGCAAGAGGGCGACCGCGAAGAACGCCACCCAGCTCAAGGCCGTCGACGACGCCGACCTGGGCCGGATACTCAACGACGCGAACGGCAGGACGCTCTACCGGTTCGACAAGGACTCCGCCTGGCCGATGAAGTCCAACTGCCAGGGCGCCTGCCTGGACACCTGGAAGCCGGCCAAGCCGGTCTCCAAAGCCAAGCTGAGCGGGGTGAACAAGAAGCTGGTGGGCACCTACACGCGCAAGGACGGCAGCAAGCAGCTGACCATCGACTGCTGGCCCGTCTACTGGTTCACCGGCGACACGGAGCCCGGCGACACCAACGGGCAGGGCAAGGCGGGCCTCTGGCACGCCGTCACCAACCAGGGCAAGAAGGCCGGGGTGACCCCCTGACCGGCCTGATCGCCCCGACCCGCCCTCCGCGGACGGCAACCCGCGTGAGCGGCCACTGACCCGCCCCCGAGCGCCCCGAACCGCCCCCGCGCCACCCGTGCCCGGGGCGAACGGCGCCGGGGGCGGGTCCTGTTGACACCGCGGCGCCGGCAGCGGCGCGCGTGGTGGGCGCCGTGGGGCGCGACATCACGGGTGGGGCGGTTCCCCCAGCCGGGCCAGCGCCGCCGCCGTCATCGCCGTCACGCCCATCGGGAGAGCGGCGCGGGCGTCCGGGGCGAACTCGGGTGAGTGATTGGCCGGCAGCGCCGCGAGCTTCTCGGCCGCGCCGGCGCCGGGCGCCCGGGACCACTGTCCGGCTCCCACCACCCCCAGCATCCAGTACACGAGCCCGATGCCCGTCGGCTCCTGGCCCGCGAACTCCTCGTCCGCGTAGCGCGGGAAGTCCTCGGTCGCCATGGCGGGAGGCCAGGTGGACACCCGCTGCGGACCGTAGAGCGCGCTGTGGGCACGCCGCACGGCCCCCGTCGCCTCATGGTCGGGGACGGTGACCGGCGAGCGGGAGACGACGGTGATCTCCGGCTCCCGCGGACACCCGGACGCGGTGCACTCGGCCCCGACGATCCGCTCCACCGCCGCCGTCAGCCGGTCCAGTGAAGTCTCCGACAGCGCACGGACGGTGAGGCCGAGAGTGGCCCGGTCGGCCACCACGTTGCTGTGCGAACCCGCGTTGAGGCAGCCGACGGTGAGCACCGCCTGCTCCGCCGGCGCCGTCTCCCGCGAGACCACGCCCTGCAGCCGCAGCACGACGGCCGCCGCGGTCAGCACCGGGTCGACGGCCAGGTGAGGGGCGCCGGCGTGCCCGCCGCGTCCGTGGATGACGACGTCCATGCCGACGCTGCCCGCCAGCAGCGGACCGTGCTCACGGGCGTGCGCGACCATGCCGGCCGGGAGCGGCGCGGCGTGCTGGGCGAGGACGGTGCCGGGTCGCCCGAACCGTTCGTACAGGCCGTCCCGCAGCATCGCTTCGGCGCCCTCGAGGGTCTCCTCGGCGGGCTGCCCGACGATCATCACGGTGCCACGCCAATGGTCGGTGGCCCGCGCGAGCAGCGTCGCGGCTCCGGCCACGGCCGCCGCGTGCAGGTCGTGGCCGCAGGCGTGCATCACGGGGCCGTCGCTGGCGTAGGCGAGGCCGGTGCGCTCCCGCACCGGCAGGGCGTCCAGTTCGGTACGCAGCATGATCCGCGGACCGGAGCCGTTGCGCAGCAGGCCCACGACACCGTGGCCGCCGACCCCGCGGGTCACCTCGTACCGCTCCCCCGCCAGCCAGTCCGCGAACCGGGCCGCGGTGCGGCTCTCCCGGCCGGACAGCTCCGGGTGCTGATGCAGGTCGAGGTAGAAGGCGAGGAGCGGGCTGAGGATCTCCCGCAGCCCGTCCAGTACGGGGGCGTTCTCGCCGGTGTAGGCGACGGGTCGGCTCACGGGAACCATCCTTGCAGCAGTGATCCCCGGAGCGCCCTGGCATCCCGCTGACACCTGGTGTCAGCGGGATGTCAGCGGAAGACCGATTCATCTGCCAGCGCGGTGGGCTGGAATGGGAGCACACCTCGGCCACCGGGACGACCGGCGGCCGGCCTTCCATAAAGGAGTCCCCATGGCTGAGAAGTCCTCCCTCGTCTCCCTCGCGGACGAGATCCTGGAGCTGGAGTCGGAGACCTTCGAGATCTCGGACTACTCGGACGCGAGCGAGGTCGTCCTCGCCGGTTCGACGAGCTGCTCGTCCACCTCGACCTGCTCCTCGACGACCAGCACCACCTCCTGCAGCGCCTGACACCCGGCACGCGGACACAGCACGGGCAGGCGGCTCCCTCCGGTCGGAGGGGGCCGCCTGCGTCCCGTTACGGGAAGGGGTGCGGCACCCGGCGGATCTCCGCGTCCGTCAGGTCCGCCGCGCGCAGCCCCGCCCGCCGGGCCGCGGTGCGCAACCGGGGCATCAGCGGGGCGCGCTGACGCGACCAGCCGAAGTCGATGGGCAGCAGTCCCGGCACGATGGTGCTCACCGTGCACAGGCCGATGCGCCGCTGCTCCGGCGTCGTCTGGTCCACGACGATCACGTCGTGGCCGGCCAGCAGCAGCTGGTCCCGGCAGAGCGCGACATCGTCGAGCAGGTCGCCGGTGCGCGGCCGGTGCCGCTCCTGCCAGTCGCCGTACAGCTCCTCCACCGGCCGCCGCGTTCTGGGCTCCAGGTAGCCGCGGACGTGCTCGGCCATCCGCGGCAGCCCGTACAGCTGCGCGTGGTCCTTCAGGTGCAGTACCTTCCCGAAGTCCGCTGCCATGGCCTCGAGTTCGCCGCGGCGCTCCTCCACCTGCCGGGGCAGGTGCGGGATGTAGGTGAGCACCTCGGACAACGCGCTCTCCACGGCCGCCTCGGGGTCCAGGCCCGCCCCGGCGCCGAAGGAGAAGCTGCCGGGCCCGCCGTCCCGCCGTACGGCCAGGGCGGTCACGACGGGCACCGTGAGATCGATGCGGTTGTCGAAGGCGCGGACGTCGTAGCCCTGCAGGGCCGCCCGGTCGGTCATCGCCGTGACGGTGCCGCCGCTCACCGAGGCCAGATCGATCTCGGGGAGCGGAGTGCCGCCGTACCAGGCCAGCAGGAAGGCGTCCCGCTCGATGAGTTCCAGCAGCCCGCCCAGCACCGCCTCCTCCAGGCAGCTGCCGATGGCGCAGCCGTTGGAGCATTCGAAGACGAAGTTGTCGGCGGCGAGACCGGCGCTGTAGTAGACCAGCCGGGCCGGCACGAGGACGGGACGGTTCTCGCCCAGCGAATGACCCCACACCCACGGGATCTCGCGGTCCGGGTCGAACGGGCTGAGCATCGGGTCCTCGCGGTAGGTCTCCGGCGCGTAGAAACCGCACGCGGCCGGGTCGAGCGCCTCGTCGGCCACTGCGCTGTACGCCTCCGTGAGCAGGGTGGTGCCGCACCGCCGGTGGGTTCCGGCGTAGCGTTCCAGCCCTTCCAGGAAGGCGAGGTCGCGGCTGGCGTCGAAGCCGTTGGCCTGACCGCTCCAGGTGACGTCGGTCAGACCCGCGTAGCCGCGCATGAAGACGCTGCCCGCGACGGGCGCGGTGGTCGGCGAGGTGACGTTGATCCAGGTGCCGGCGCCGAGCATGCCGGTGACCGGATTGGCAAGCGCGGTGACCGGCATCGGGTAGGAGGACGCCGCCCGCATCCGGTAGGAGTCCGGATCCGGTTTGGGCCGGCTGACCAGCGGCAGGGGGACGCCCTGCCCGGTGGCGGGGTCGCGCGGTCCGCAGTCCGGGCAGAGCGGGTCGGCGAGCAGCGGATACGTCCCTACCGCGAGGGTCTCCAGGTCCAGCCGGGAGACCTGGGGCAGCGCCCGGTCGGCCGGGGTCAGCCCCGCGCCCGGCGCCCGGCCGCCGGGGCGCAGGACCGCCTCGTACAGGGCGCCCACGGCGTCGAGGGCGTACTCCGGCAGCAGCGGCCAGTCGCCGGTGGCCCGCATACCGCTGCCGGTCTCCAGCGCGTCCCGTTCGGTACGGGTGCGCAGTCGCTGCCAGCGCATGGCCAGACAGCGCCCGCAGGCCGGCGCCGTACCGTCGCCGCCCCAGGGGCCCACCAGGACCGCCTGGACGGTGAGATGGACGGCGGCGCCGGCGCGTACGGCGGCGTACGGGTCGCCCTGGGCGGCTCCCAGCGCGTCGCCCGCTCCCAGCGGCACCACGAGTGGCACCCGCTCCCCCGCGCATCGTTCGCCCAGGGCTCTCTGCAGCCGGTGGCGGGCGGCCTCCAGTGGGGTGCCGTCCGTGACGGACGTGGTGGTCATGCCCTGTTGCTCCAGCGGAAGGTCTTGAGCGCGACCGCGCCGAAGATGACGGTGAAGGCGATGAGTCCGCCGCAGCCCATGACGATGTCGCCCATGTCGCCGCGGCCGGTGAGCGCCGCTGCGGCCGCGTCGTTGAGGTAACGCAGCGGCAGTATCCGGGACATGGTCTGCAGCCAGGAGGGCAGCATGTCGATCGGCAGGAAGGAACCGGACAGGAACGCCATCGGAACCATGAGGCAGTTGGCGATGGCGGCGACCGCTTCCGGAGTGTCGGCCACGGATCCGATGACCACACCGATGGTGAGGAACGCGGTGATGCCGAACACCAGGGCGGGCAGCACCAGCGGCCAGTCGCCGTTCAGCTCCAGGCCGAACGGCGGCAGCATCGCGATACCGACGAACAGCACGGCCTGCACGACACCGACGGCCAGCGCCAGCACGTACCGGGAGCCGAGCACGGACGGCAGCCTCGTCGGCGTCATCCGGATGAGCCGCAGCAGGTCGTCGCGCCGCCACTGCATCAGCGTGAAGGCCACGCTGAAGACGGCCGCGGTGGCGACGCCCCAGGACATCACGCCGGGCGCGATGTAGGAGATGTACGGGCGGCCCGTCTCGTCCACGTCCTGGCCGCTGAAGATCACCCCGAACACGACGAGGAAGATCAGCGGGAAGGCGAAGGTGAAGAAGAGGGTGGCCTTGTCCCGGATCTGCGCCCGGTATCCGGCTCCTGTCAGTGCCGCGTACGCGCTCATGCCTGCCGCTCCGTGTCGTCGTCGCTGTCCGGGCCGGTCCCGGTACGGGATCCCGTGAGTTCGAGGTAGACGTCCTCGAGGGTGGCGGTGCGGGTCTGCACGCCGGTCAGACCGCCGAGCTTGTCGACCGCCGTGAGGACCTGGCCGGAGACCCGCGTCTCCAGGACGAGCGAACCGCCCTGGACCGTGGCCCGTTCGACGCCCGGGATCTCCAGCGCCCGCTCGGGGCTCAGCCGTCCGGCGGGGATCATCAGCCGGGTCGGCGCACCGGCCTTGGCCACCAGGTTGTGCGGTGAGTCCAGGGCGGCGACCGACCCGTCGATGAGGATGGCGACCCGGTCGCACAGGGCCTCGGCCTCGTCCAGGTGGTGGGTGGTGTAGACGATGGTGCGCCCCCGTTTCTTCAGGCCGCGCAGCACCTCCCACAGGTCACGCCGGGCCTGCGGGTCCAGCGCCGCCGTCGGCTCGTCGAGGAAGATCAGTTCCGGCTCGTGCACGAGCGCGGACGCGATCGCCAGCCGCTGGCGCTGGCCGCCGGAGAGGTTCTCGACCATCACATCGCGCTGTGCGGTGAGCCCGACGGCGCTCAGCGCGTCGCCCGCGGCCTGCTTTCCGACGCCGAAGAGCGCGGCGACGGTGGACAGGTGCTCGCGGGCCGTCTGGCGCACGAAGAAGGCCGAGGACTGGGTCTGCACACCCATGCGCGGCAGCAGCGCGACATCGCGCGGCCAGGGGGAGCGGCCCAGGACGGTGACCGTCCCGGAGTCCGCCTCGCGCAAGCCCTCCATGATCTCCACGAGCGTCGTCTTCCCCGCTCCGTTGGGGCCGAGGAGACCGAAGAACTCGCCTCGTCGCACCTCCAGCGACACCCCCGCGACGGCCTGGTGACCGCCGTAGCGTTTGCGTACCTCCTCGATGACGATCGTCGTGTCCGGTGATGCCTCGTGCCGTTCGCTCGGCAGAGCCCTTGCCTCGGTCATGTGATTCCGTGCCCCTCGGTGCTGACAGCTCGTCATGGAACTAGCAGGAAAACGGCAGCGGTCATCACCCCCGCCAGCATGGTGCAGACAAGGACCGCCGAACCGATCCCGTACACGGTGTAGAGAGTCCGCGCCCGGCGCGGATAGGCGGCGGCGGCAGCCCGGTCCCGCATCCGCAGCCGGAGGTACCGTCCGCTCTCCGGCGCGTAGCCGGAGACGCGCAGAGCGTGGCTGAGCATGGCGTAGCCGTCCAGGGGCGGCAACGGCACCAGATTCACCAGTGCCTGGAAGCTGCCGAGCAGCAGCAGGCCGGAGAGGACTCTGCGGGTGGAATCCTCCGGCGGCAGCGCGGACCACCAGCCCAGGAAGGGAAGCAGCAACAGCAGGTTCACGAAGGCACCCGCACCGGCGATGGCCAGCTGGTGCCTGCGGCGGCGCAGATACAGGTAGTTGTCGACGGTGCAGTACATGATCGCCATCGGCAGCCGCCAGCGCAGTCCGATCTCGCTGACCGTTCCGCCGTAGTGGCGGGCGGCGACGCCGTGCGCGAGCTCGTGCAGGGCGATGCTGAACCAGATCACGACGCAGACGGCCAGCAGTGCGACAGGGTGCCGGAACAGCCACCAGGTGTCCCGGGCCAGCTCGCCGACCCGCGCGGCGAGCAGCACCTCCATGGCCACGACGAGGCCGAGCAGCGGCAGCAGCACCTGCGGACGCAGCAGCGGACGCAGCACGCGGTGCAGCCGGCCGGTGGTCGCCCCGGCGTCGGCGACCAGCCGCAACCTGCCCCGGAGCACTCCTCCTTGACGCCTGCCGCTCTGCGGCTCCCCGGGGCGCGGCCGGCGTGGGGCACCGGCCAGGAGGCCACGGCTGCCCAGAAGTGCCAGCAGCTGCTGCCAGTTGGCCTCGCCCAGCCGTTTGCCGAAGCTCCGTGCGTACTCCGCGCCGATCTCCTCGAGACTGCGCCCGCCGTCCAGCCGGGAGATGAGGAAGTGTTCCCTGGCGCCCACCTCGAAGGAGGTGCCGCTGACCGGGTCCTTGATCAGGTGCACGGTCGCGGCCGCCCGCAGCAGCGGCGGGCTGAGCAGCACTTCGGAACGGAGCGCGGGACGGTGGGAGAGCAGCCCGGCGCCCTCGGCGGTCACGGTCTCACCACCGGTGCGGGCGCCTGCTCGCTCTCGAGGTCGGCACGGAGCACCCGTCCGAGCACGTGCGCGAGATACGCCTCGTCGCGGATCGTCACATGCAGCCGGTTGTTGGTCATGTGCATATAGGGGGACAGCAGCGTCGGCAGCACGACGGCCAGATCTGTGACCGGCTCGGCCTGCGCGTCCGCCGGCGGGGCGTCCGGAGGGGTGAAGCGCAGATCACCGCGTCCGGCCAGGGCGACGACACGCTCGCGCAGTTCCAGGCAGTGTTCGGACCAGCCGCGCAGGAAGGCGGGCAGCCGCCCGAGTTCACCGGTATCCGCCGGCTGCCCGGCCCGCGCCGAACGCATGGCCGCCACGGCCCCGCGGATCTCGCGGTAGCGCCGGCCGAGGCCGGGAGCCGTCTCCGCGAAACTGTGGTCGTACTCCTTCGATCCGATGAATCCGGTGCCGGGGAACGCGCGGTGCCAGAATTCGTAGTACTGGTCGAGGTAGTCCGCCTGTTTCCCGTCCTCGGGCAGAAAACAGCTCAGCATCACCATCATCAGCTGGGCGGACGTGCCCAGAAGCACTGTCCGCAGGTGGAGGTTCATGGTGCCCAGCGCCGCCATGACGAGGTCGCTGGAGTGCGCGAAGTGCCATTCGGCGAGGTCGACCCCGGCCGGTCCGCCGTACTTCGCGTACTCGGGCTCGTAGGGCTGGTAGAAGCGGGAATTGTTCGGCCGCAGGTTCATCCGGCCGTCCTCACCCATGAAGGGGCTGCGGTCGCCCTGGGGGAACTCGATCTCGAACAGCGTGTTGTAGAACTCGTTGAGGAAGCCGGTGTCGACCTCGTAGAGGGCAGGTCGCGTGCGCAGGAACTCGTCGATGGCCTCCTCGGCCCGGCGGCGCACCTCGGCGGTGGCGGCGGGCGAGGCGGGCTTGAGCCGGAGCCGTACGTGGGGCCCCTCGAGCCAGTAGTTGAGGAAGAAGTGCCCGGCCAGCAGTCCGTCGGCGTGGAGACCGGCGATCAGCGGACGGACGCAGTTGACCAGCAGCGGTTGCGGGCTGGCGGCGTAGAAGATGTGGATCGCCTGCCACTCGCCGTGGCCGCCGTCGGGGACCGGGCCCGGGTGCTCGCTGTGGGAAGTCAGCTCTGACATGCGGGCACGTCCTTCGCGGGTCGGGTCGAGGTGAAGGTCTCGACGGCCAGTTCGGCGACATGGCTGCCCCGCTCGGACCGCACGTGCAGTCCGTCCTCGGTGGGGAGCATCTCCCTCAGGACGACCCTGCCCTCGCCGTCGGCGTCGCTCTTGAGCAGTGCCTCGAAAGCCGTCAGGGAGAGGCAGCTGTCGAAGTCCAGGTACTGCGGCTTGGCTCCGGCGGGGCCCCGCGACCCACTGGAGACCGTCGCGAACACCTGTGCGGGCAGGCCGTGCCGGCGTCGCCAGCGCTGCCAGTCGAGGAACCAGGTGTGCTCTGCGACGCCGGGCTGCTGCCGGCCGGGCAGTACGGCCGCGGTCGTGGTCCAGCTGCGGCGGCTCAGTACGAGGTCGCCGTAGCGCACCCGCGGCCGTACCGTCACTCCCTCCTGCGCCGTGGCCTCCGGAACCCCTCCCCAGACGTCCAGCCGCGCTATCGAGGTCGGCGAGAGCAGCAGCAGGGTGCGGGAGATCTCCGGCAGAGCGATCGGCACCAGGTAGCCGAGGTAGACGGGGATGACTTCACGCCCCAGCCGCCGGGACCGCAGCACCAGCCGGTCGGCGGCCTCGTCGTGGTCGAGGTACAGGTCGGCGAGGTGGATGCGGGCCTCCTCCGGAACCGTGGAGGTCTCGCCGGGGCACACGATCTCGTAGTCGGTCAGCCGGCCGTGCAGGTTGAGGTTGCTGGTGACCGCGCCGCCGGTGACCTCGGCCAGCACGGCGTTCTCGGGCGCCATCGCGGTAGCGGTCTGTCGCAGCGTGTCCGACAGGTTCTCTCCGCCGTCCTGGCCGTCCTGGCCGCTCTGGCCGTAGACGTGGGTGAAGCGGCTGAAGGGGAAGGACATGCCCCCGTAGGAGCGGTTGAGCACGACCAGGGAGTCACCGTTCTCGCGCGCCAGCTGGAGATGGTGGCTCTGCGGTGCGAAGCCCGGGGCGACCGGGGTGAGTTCCGCGGCCACCTCCTCGATGTGCTCCTCGTGGAGCCGTAGTTCGGCCGATTCCCCGCCCTCGGACCACAGCGTGCGCATCCGGTCGACGAACACCCGGCGGGCCGAGTCGATCGCCTTGATGCCGGGCAGCTTCAGCCAGTTCTCCTCCGCCACGTACTCACCCCGGTCGTCGAACGCCCGGCGCTTCGCGGTGAAGGACAGGTACTGGTCGAAGAAGTCCTCGTGGAAGTCGTGCACGAGTCCGAGGAGGTCCTCGCACCGCCCGCCGCGGCCGTAGCGGGCCAGAAAGAAGCCCTTGAAGGTGACCCGTTGCGGCAGCGTGAGGTCGAAGGCCGGGAGGATGCTCTCCACGGCACGCAGCTCGCCGCCCGTCCGCCCGGTCCAGGACCGCAGCCCGCACGCCAGGTCGCGCCCCGCGCTGACGTCCTCGTAGAGCAGGGTCTGCGGCAGGGTCGCCTCGTCCCCGCCGAGCTGCCGCTGCAAGCGCTGCAGCCGTTCACGCAACTCCCCTAGCAGCGCTGTCCGTTGGGAGGCGTCCTGGTCCGGGAAGGCGTCGATGGCCGCGACCGGGCCGTCCAGGCCGTTCGCGATCACGTCCGCCCAGGGGCGGTCGAGGGTGCGCAGGGCCTGCTGGAAGGAGCGCAGCGGATCCTCACCGTGCACGTCGGTGTCCAGGCAGGGCACCCGCACCATGCCGAGCTGGAGCAGCGCGGACACATAGGTCTCGCTCTGCTCGGCCGGCGCGTCGTGCTCGGTGCTCAGCCAGTCGACCAGCTCATGATAGCGCAGCTCCGGACGGTCCTCGAACAGGCCGAACAGCCGGTCCAGGATGCCGCTGCGGCGCAGGAAGAACAGCCGGTCCTTGACCGAGTCGAAGGTGACGGTGGCGTCGTCGTCGCCGGCCGTCACCCAGCGGCGCACGTACCTGACCCGGTCCTCGTCCCGTCCCCAGCCGGAGGCGAGGCGGACGGGAAGGTCTCCGCGCCGCGCGGGGTCGGCGAGGATCAGTTCGGCAAGCCTGCCGAGCACCACCACATTGAGACGGGCGTGGCTCGTCCAGTCCGGTGCCGGGCGGATCGCCGCGTCCTCGCCGTCCTCGGTGCCGTCGGCGGCCTCCTCGAACAGCCCGGTCGCGACCGCGGTGAAGGTACTGAACGGGCTCGTCTTGCACGCTGTCCGGTAGACGTACGACAGCAGGGACCGCTCGATCTTCCGCATCCGCTTGTCGGGGCGGGCGCCGGATCCGGCTTTGCGCAGGTAGCCGTCGAGCTGGCCGTCCAGTGTCGGGGAGGCGAGCAGCAGCCCGAGCCGCAGCCGCTGTTCGGTCATCAGGCCGCGCAGCGCGGTGCGGCTTCCGGCCAGGTCTGCGGCGAGCACGTGCTCGCCGCCGGCGAGCAGTTCCGCCAGCCGCTGCCGGTCGCCCAGCCATTCGGCGGTGCGCTTTCCCGCGGCCGGGTCCAGGCCGGTGACCAGGTCCACGGCCGCCGAGGGATCCGCGGGCAGCCGGTTGTTGAAGATGTGGCGGCGCAGCGCGAGCAGTTCGCGCCGGCGCGCGTCCCCGCTCCCGCGTACGGCGGTGTCGCCTGCGGTCACCAAGTCGTGCAGGACATCGCTGAGTTCGGCGGCGCCCTCGCGCAGCAGGTCTTCGGCGGCAAGCACGTCGGCGGCCCATCGGCAGCTTTCGGCGCAGCGCAGCGCGCGGACGGACTCGACGGGCAGTCCGGCGACACGGAGCATGAACCGGCGGCCGGGCTCCCAGGTCGTCACAGAGGTCATGGCGGGTTCCCCCATCGCCGGTCAGGCGATCTCGTAGCGGAAGTCGGCGGACTGCGGCCGCTCATGACCGAGCAGCATGATCAGCAGCGGTGTCTCCCCGGTTCTCTCGAGGCGGAGTTCTTCGATGTAGGAGTCGTTGTCGAAGCCGAGCGCGACGCCCGACCCGAGGCCGAGGGCCGCGCAGGCGGTGTAGAAGGCCTGCGAAACCGCCCCGACGGTGGCCCCGTAGAGCCGGTACCCGCGGTCGCCGACCGCGTCGAGCACGGCACGCGTGCGGACGGTGGGGACGAGCACCGCACCGCTCTGCTCGAGGTTGTAGTTGGCGAGGAAGTAGTTGCGCTGCAGAAACCCGCCGTGCGGACCGGGCACCACCAGGCGCAGGGCGTGGGCGGTGGGGTCGTACTCGTAGGCGCCCGGCTCGACGCCCTCCACATGACTGACGAAGGCGTAGAGCTTGGTCAGCCGGGGCGCGTCCGGAGGTTCCGCGTCGGTCTCCAGCGACACGGCGGCGGAGGCGGCCAGCGCCGTGCCCAGTTGCCCGGCGGTGATGGGGCGTCTCGCGTCGAAGCGGCCGAAGCTGCTGCGGCGGCGGCGCAGCGCCTCGCGCACGGTCATCGGCGGCAGTTCGGGGGG